>QUBV01000028.1 GCA_014338185.1 Lysobacterales bacterium
CTCGGACAGTTTCGTCATCAACACTTCTTCCGCGCGCAGATATTTCATGGTGTGCTTCTGGCCGAGGAAATTCCGCGAGCCGTCCATGACGGGCTGGAACAATTCTACCGCAAGCGCGTCGTCGTTGACCTCGAAGCCGCGGCGGGCGTAGAAGCCGATGTTCTCGGGCGTGTGGGTGTCGAGCGCGCAGGCATGGCCGATGATGCCGCCACCGACGACCAGGGCTGTAGCGGATGCGGCAGGCATGCGGGGGCGGGACTCCATGGGCGCGGCGCTCCATGCTAGGTCGCGCGGTCGCGCCTGGCTATGCAGGATTCCGCACCAGCGGTACGGATGCGTGCAGGCTCAGGCCCAGTCGCCGCCGACGAGGCTGCGGTAGTCGCGCGGCGTGGTGCCGACGGCGGCCTTGAACTGGCGGCTGAACGCGCTCTGGTCGCTGAAGCCGCAGGCCTGGCCGATCGCGGCGATGCTGCCGCCGCCGCGCAGCAGCTGGGTGGCCGCCTCGATGCGCAGGCGCATGAGCCATTGCTGCGGACTGAGATGGAACACGCGCTGGAACTGGCGCTCGAGCTGCGACAGCGACAGCCCCGCGAGCTCGGCCAGCGTCTGCATGCGCACGCGCTCGCCATAACGGCGTTCCATGTGGTCGAGCACGCGGCGCAGCCGCGCGTGGCCCGGATGGCGGCCATCGGGCTGCTGCAGGTCGCGCGAAATGCCGATGAGGCCGACGATCGCGTGACCCTGCCGCAGCGGCATCTTGTGGGTGAGGCACCAGCCCGAGGCGCGGTTGGCGAACAGGTGCAATTCGAGCTGGTTGCTGATGGTGGCGCCGGCAAGCACGCGCCGGTCCTGGGCCAGGTAGGACTCCCCCAGCCGCGCCGGAAACAGTTCGGCCGCGGTGCGCCCGATCACGGCTTCGCGCCGCGCGCGCCCGAGTCGCCGCAGCAGGGTCTGGTTGGCGTGGGTGTAGCGGCCGTCGCGGTCCTTGATGAAGAACACCGTGTCGGGCAGGCCGTCCATGAGTTCCTGCAGCTGCGCGGCGGGAATCGGCGGGATCGGGCTGGACATGGGCATTTGTGCAGATTTCGGCATGCGCATGGCGCGAATCAGGCTAGACGATGCCACGCCGACGGGCGATCCTGCCAGCATGATCGAGATCGACTACATCGACAGCCACAGCGGAGGCGAGCCGACCCGCGTGGTGCTCTCGCCGTTGCCGGGCATGGAGCGCGGCACGCTGCAGCAACGCCGCGCCGCGCTGGTGCGCGAGCACGACCGCTGGCGCAGCATGATCGCGTGCGAACCGCGCGGCTCGGACACCATGGTCGGCGCACTGCTGCTGCCGCCCGAGCAGCCCACGTCGGCGGCCGCGGTGATCTTCTTCAACAACGTCGGCGCACTGGGCATGTGCGGCCACGGCACCATCGGCCTGGTGCGCACGCTCGCGTACCTGGGCCGGATCGGACCGGGCCTGCATGCGATCGACACGCCCGTGGGCACGGTCCGCGCGCAGTTGCACGAGGACGGCCGCGTGAGCATCGACAACGTCGCCAGCCACCGCAGCCGGCACCGCGTCGCGCTCGACCTGCCCGGCCATGGCCGCGTGCACGGCGACGTGGCCTGGGGCGGCAACTGGTTCTTCATCAGCAGCGACGCGCCGTGGCCGCTGCGCCTGGCGCACTGGCGTGAGCTCACCCACTACTGCGCCGCGATCCGCAGCGCGCTGCTGCAGGCGGACATCCGCGGCGACGACGGCGCCGAGATCGACCACATCGAACTCAATGCCGCGCCGCTGGATCCGGCCAACCATGCGCGCAATTTCGTGCTGTGCCCGGGCCTGGCCTACGACCGCTCGCCCTGTGGCACCGGCCTGTCGGCCAAGCTCGCCTGCATGGCCGCCGACGGCGCGCTGGCCGCGGGCGAGGTGCTGCGCATGGAGAGCGTGGTCGGCAGCGTGTTCGAAGGCAGCTACACGCCGGTGGGCGACGGGCGCATCCAGCCGCGCATCAGCGGCCGCGCGCACCTGTCGGCGCAGGGCCGTCTGCTCATCGAAGCCGACGATCCGTTTGCATGGGGCATCGGCGCCGCATGAATTCCAACCCTCCTTCCCCCTGCTGTCGAGCAATGCAGCCATGAACGAGCTTTCCTGCTGGCGCGGCGTGGTGCCGGCCATCACCACCGCGTTCACCCAAGCCGGCGACGTCGACCACGACTTCCTCGCACGCCACGCCAACTGGCTCGTTGACGCGGGTTGCAGCGGCATCGTGCCACTGGGTTCGCTCGGCGAGGGCGCCACGCTCACGTTCGAGGAAAAGCTCGCGATCGTGCGCACGCTGGTCGCGGCACTGGGTTCGCGCGCACCCGTGATCGCCGGCATCGCCGCGCTGTCGACCGGCGAGGCGGTGCGCCTCGCGCGCGAATGCGAGCGACTCGGCGCCCGCGGCCTCATGGTGCTGCCGCCGTACGTGTATTCGTCGGACTGGCGCGAGATGGGCGCGCACCTGCGCGCGGTGCTCGCGGCGACCGCGCTGCCGGTCCTGCTGTACAACAACCCGCTCGCCTACCGCACCGACTTCAGCCCCGAACAGGTGGCCGAACTCGCGACCGAGTTCCCGCAGGTGGTTGCGATCAAGGAATCCTCGGGCGATATCCGCCGCTTCGCCGCGCTGCGCGCGCTGCTGGGCGGGCGGCTGCAGCTCATGGTCGGCATCGACGATGCACTGGTCGAGGGCGTGGCGATGGGCGCAACGGGCTGGATCGCGGGCGTGGTCAATGCGTTCCCGGCCGAATCGGTGCGCCTGTTCGAGCTCGCGCGCAGCGGCGGCAGCGACGCCGCGATGGAACTGTATTCCTGGCTGCTGCCATTGCTGCGCATGGACACCGTGCCCAAGTTCGTGCAGCTCATCAAGCTCATGCAGGCACGTGTGGGCCAGGGCAGCGAACAAGTGCGCGCGCCGCGCCTGATGCTGGCCGCGGAGGAACGCGCCGCGGCCTTGCGCATCATCGACCACGCGATCGCCACGCGCCCGCGCCTGTGAGCCGGCCATGAGCGCATCCGCACACCCTGCCCTGCAACCGATCCTGTGCGCGGGCCAATGGCGCGCATCGGCCGATGCGTCGGCGAGCTTCCGCGCCAGCGATCCTGCCAGCGGCGCGGCGATCGGGCCGAGCTTTCCGCGATCGGGTGAGGTCGATGTCGAGCAGATGCTCGCGGCGGCGAGCGCGGCGGCGCCGCAGCTGGCACACTGCCCAACCACGCGCATCGCCGACTTTCTCGAAGCCTATGCCGCGGCGATCGAGGCCGAGCGCGAGGCGCTGGTCGCGAGCGCGCACGCCGAAACCGCGCTGCCGATCACGCCGCGCCTGGCCGAGGTCGAGCTGCCGCGCACCAGCGGCCAGTTGCGGCAGGCCGCGCGCGCGGTGCGCGAGTGCAGCTGGACGCAACCGGTGATCGACACCCAGGCCGGCCTGCGCGCGCATTTCGCGCCACTGGGCAAGCCCGTGCTCGTGTTCGGCCCGAACAACTTCCCGTTCGCCTTCAATGCGGTGGCAGGCAGCGACTTCGCCAGCGCGATCGCCGCGCGCAACCCGGTGATCGCATGCGCGCATCCCGCGCATCCGGCCACCACGCAACGACTGGCCGAGCTCGCCCATCGCGCGGTGCTCGACTGCGGCCTGCCGGATGCGACGCTGCAGCTGTTCCACGCGCTGGACCCCGCGCTGGGCCTGCGCCTGGCCGCCGACCGCCGCCTCGGCGCGATCGGCTTCACCGGCAGTCGCCGCGCGGGGCTTGCCCTCAAGGCCGCGGCCGACGGCGCGGGCGTGCCGATCCACGCCGAGATGTCGAGCGTCAACCCGGTGTTCCTGCTGCGCGGCGCGGTGCGCGAGCGCGCTGCCACGCTCGCGCAGGAGTTGTTCGCCTCGTGCACGCTCGGCAGCGGCCAGTTCTGCACCAATCCGGGGCTGGTGATGGTGACCGGCGACGCCGCGGGCGATGCGCTCGTGGGCGCGCTCGCGCAGCGCTTCGACGCCGCGCCCTCGATGGTGCTGTTCGGCGCGGGCGTGCAGCACCAGCTGGTCGCGGCGGTTGCGGCGCTGCGCCAGGCCGGCGCCCGCCTCGTGGGCGGGCGCGCGCAGGCCGAGGGACCGGGCTGGCGCTACGCACCGGGCCTGCTCGAGGTCGACGCGGACCAATTCCTGGCCCAGCCGCTGGCGTTGCAGCAGGAGGCATTCGGCCCGGTCACGCTGCTGGTGCGCTATCACGACACGGCCCAGGCAGTGGCGATCGCCGAGGCCTGCGAGGGCAACCTCACGGGCAGCCTGCATGGCGCGAGCGACCACAGCGATGACGCCGACCATGCACGCATCGCGCGTGCGCTGCGGCCGCGCGTGGGACGCCTCATCGAGGACCGCTGGCCCACCGGCGTGGCGGTGAGCGCGGCGATGCAGCACGGTGGTCCGTACCCGAGCACGAGCAACGCGAGCTTCAGCGCGGTGGGCATGCCCGGTGCGATCCGCCGCTTCGCGCAGTGGCAGTGCTACGACCATGTGCGCGACGAGCGCCTGCCCGACGAACTGCGCGATGCGAATCCGCTCGGGATCCAGCGCCTGGTCGACGGCTGCTGGAGCGACCGCGCGCTGTAGCGGCCGGCTACGCCGCCACCGCGAAGTGCGCCAGGTCGCCGGCGGCGAGCGCGTCGAAGTATTCGCGCGTGAGGCGCAGTTGCGCGGCCGCATCGTCGATGCGGTTGATGACGCCGCGAAAGGCCGTGTGTGCAGTCAGCGCCGCGGGCGTTCCCAGCTCGGCGTGATCGACCTGGCGCAGGTACCAGCCCAGGTGCTTGCGCGCGATGCGCACGCCCTGCAGCGGACCATGGAACGCATGCAGCGCGGCGAGGTGGTCGAGCAGGATCCGCGCGACCTCGGGCAGCGAAGGCGGTGGCAACAGTTCGCCGCTGGCGAGGAAGTGTGCGATCTCGCCGAAGATCCACGGTCGACCCTGCGCGGCGCGGCCGACCATGATCGCGTCGGCGCCGGTGGCGGCGAGCACCGCGCGCGCCTTGTGCGGCGAGTCGATGTCGCCATTGGCGATGACCGGGATGGCCACCGCGGCCTTGATCGCGGCGATCGTGTCGTACTCGGCCCGGCCCTGGTACAGGTCGGCGCGCGTGCGCCCGTGCACCGCGAGCGCGGCGATGCCTTCGGCCGCGGCGATGCGCGCGATCGTGACGCCATTGCGATGGTCGTGGTCCCAGCCGGTGCGGATCTTGAGCGTGACCGGCACCGCGACCGCGCGCACCACCGCGGCGAGGATGCGCGCCACCAGCGCCTCGTCCTGCAGCAGGGCACTGCCCGCCCACACGTTGCAGACCTTCTTGGCCGGGCAACCCATGTTGATGTCGATGATCTGCGCGCCCTGGTCGACGTTGTAGCGCGCCGCCTGGGCCAGCAGCGCCGGATCGTGGCCCGCGATCTGCACGCTGATCGGCGCGGGCTCGCCGGCATGGTCCATGCGCTGGCGCGACTTGCGCGTGGTCCACAGACGCGGGTCGCTGTGGGTCATCTCCGACACGGCTAGGCCCGCACCGAGCCGTTTGCACAGCTGGCGGAACGGCTTGTCGGTGACGCCGGCCATCGGCGCGAGCACGACGGGCGGGTCGATCGTGTGGGGACCGATGCGCATGGCCGCGACAGTGTAATGGCGCCAACGCAAGCGGGGCAGCCATGGGCTGCCCCGCTCAGGGTTGCGGCGTCGCCGCCGCCGGGTACCGTCTAGTGCTTGTGCCGGCGCATCGCCGCGGCGGTGGCCGCATCGACGTGACGGCCGACCGCGCCCACGGTGGTGGGCGTATCGGTGGGATCGATGCTCACATCGTCGATGTAGACGCTGCCATCGGTGCTGCCACCGCCCGGGTAGTCGTACTGGAAGCGCAGCACGTGGTCGGCGCCGTCGGCCCAGGCGCTGATGTCGATCGAGCGCAGCGTGTAGCCCTCGTCGGGGAAGATCGTGGTCAGGTCGGTGGTTTCCACCGGCGTGCCGTCGATCGATACCGTGAAGGTGGCCGACAGGTCGGGCAGGTCTGCCGCAAAGCGCCAGTAATTGAGGTAGCGCGGCGAACCGGCCGGGATCGTCACGGTCTGCTCGATGCTCTGGGTTTCCTGGTTGGCGCCACCCCAGCCGCCGAACCAGGTCGTGTACACGCCGCCATGGGTCGGAAAGCCACCGGCCACGAAGAACGTGCTCGTCGGGTCGTTGCTGTCGGAAGCGGTCCAGTACGGGTTCGGACCGTAGCTCGTGCTGGTCTCCTCGAAGCCGCCATCCTGCACCACCGGCGGCGGCGGCGGCAGCTCGAAGCTGTCGCTGAAGATGTGGTCGACCGGGCCGTTGGCGCCGTCGATCACGATCGACACGAGGCTGTCGCTGCCGATGGTCCAACCTGCGATCTTGCTGCCATCGCCGCTGATCGCGGTCAGGCCACCCTGCAGCGGCAGCGGCAGTTCGGGTGGCAGCGCCATGCCGCGATCACCCAGGTATTCGCCCAATTCCTGCACGCCCGCGGTCGCGGTCCAGATCAGCAGTGCGCGCGGCGGCGTGTCGAAGAAGCCGCTCGCGCCCACGATCATGTTGCCATCGTCACTCACGCCGAACGCAAAGGGCATGCTCGGGATCAGCGTGAGCTGCTGCGTGGTGACGTTGAAGCGCCAACCGCTGCCGACCACCCACTGGCCGTTGCCGCTCACGCCGGTGGCTTCGTCGAGCGAATTGCCCTGGTCGTCCTGGATGTAGGTGGGCACGCGATCGACCCACACCACGCCCCGGCGGGCGCCCGAATTGACGTCGTCGTTCCAGCCGCCCACGACGCGGCCGTCGGCACTGATCGCATTCGCGCGCGAGGCGGTGGTGGGGCTGTCGACCGGCAGCGTGACCAGCCCATCGACGGGCGAGTGGTAGTAGGCCTTGGCCACCGTGAAGTCGCTGCTGTAGGCGAGGCCCACGGCAGTGCCGTCGTCGGCCACGTCGTAGACGTTGGCGTTGTCGGTGCCCGTGGGCAGCGGCAGCTGGGTCGGTGTGCTCGTGCCCACTGCGAGCAGCGCGGGCAGGTTGTGGCCGCCGTTGTCGACGCCACCGTCATTGGACCAGGCACCGGCCACGGTGCCGGCGTTGTTGATGCCGTTGGCATAGACCAGGCTCGACAGCACTTCTTCGGTACCGCTGGCGGCGTCCCAGCGCAGGCCACCCTGGCCATCGATGTAGGCCACGAGGTACTGGCCGTTCTGCGAGAACTTGGTGGCCTGGGCATTGGGGGTCTGCAGGACCGTGACCGAACCGGCGATGGCCATGCCGCTGCTCGCGGCAAGGGCCGCGGCGAGCGTCGCGGCAAACGGGGAAATGCGCATGGGGGAAGGGCTCCTCGAACAGGGCAACGACCGGTGGACGGGACCGGCACCAGGACGTGGCGGCAAGCCGCCCGGCGTCATCGCGCCAGCTTGCCCGAGCTCATGGATCCGTCAATTCGCGCGGCATTCGCGATCGCTTATCGCGCCATCACTTTCTTGTGAAACAGTCACTTGTATCGAACAGGCGCAACCTGCGGCCGCTGTGGGCCCAGGTGGCGCGGCGGTGCCGCATCGCCGCTTCGAACCCGGCCGGCGTGGTGCCGGGTGCCGGCGGCCGCAGCCCTGTGCGGCAGCAGCCAGCGCGGGCGGCCGCGAGGTGGGGTCGGGCGCAACCAGCGCGCGCCCGCCGCGAAGGCGGGCGCGCGCGACGGCACCCTAGCGCGAGATGTCGACGTCCTTGGTCTCGGGCAGGAACAGCAGGCCGAGCACGAAGGTCATGGAGGCCACGATGATCGTGTACCACAAGCCGTAGTAGATATCGCCCGTCCACGCCACCAGCGCGAACGAGATCGAGGGCAGGAAGCCGCCGAACCAGCCATTGCCGATGTGATAGGGCAGGCTCATCGAGGTGTAGCGGATGCGGGTCGGGAACAACTCGACCAGCCACGCCGCGATCGGGCCATACACCATGGTCACGTAGATCACGAGGATCGTGAGCAGCAGCAACAGCATCGGCCAGTTGACCTGGGCCGGGTCGGCCTTGCTCGGGTAGCCCGCCGCCGTGAGCGCATCGCCCAGTTCCTTGCCGAATGCCGCGGACCGCGTCTTGAACGCGTCAGCATCGAGACTGGCGCCCTCGAACGAACTCACCGTGGTCGTGCCGATCATGACCGATGCCACCGTGCCGGTCGCGGCGGCCTGGTTGCCGTAGGGCACGCCGGCCTTGGCCAGTGCGCTCTTGGCGATGTCGCAGGAATTCTTGAACACCTTCTTGCCGACCGGGTCGAACTGGAACGCGCAGGTCGCGGGATCGGCGACCACCACCACGGGGTTGGCCTGCGCCGCATGCTCGATCGCGGGGTTGCCGTAATGGGTGAGGCCCTTGAAGATCGGGAAATAGGTCACGGCCGCGAGCAGGCAGCCAAGCATGATGATCGGCTTGCGACCGACCTTGTCCGACAGCGCGCCAAACACCACGAAAAACGGCGTTGCGATCAGCAGCGCGGCCGCAATCAGGAGGTTGGTCGTCAACGGATCGATCTTGAGGGTCTGGCCGAGGAAGAACAGCGAGTAGAACTGGCCGCCATACCACACCACGGCCTGGCCGGCGGTGGCACCGAGCAGGGCCAGGATCACGATCCTGAGGTTGCCCCAGCGCCCGAACGACTCGCTGATCGGTGCCTTGGAGGCACGCCCTTCGGCCTTCATCTGCTGGAACAGCGGCGACTCGTTGAGCTGCAGGCGGATGTACACCGAGATCGCGAGCAGCAGGGCCGAGAGCAGGAACGGGATGCGCCAGCCCCAGGTGTCGAAGCTGTCGCCCAGCAACGAGCGGCAGGCGAGGATCACGAGCAGTGACAGGAACAGGCCGAACGTGGCCGTGATCTGGATGAAACTGGTGTAGAAGCCGCGCTTGCCCGGTGGCGCATGCTCGGCGACGTAGGTGGCGGCGCCACCGTATTCGCCGCCCAGGGCCAGGCCCTGCAGCAGGCGCAGCACGATGAGGATGATCGGCGCGGCGATTCCGATCGTGGCGTAGCTGGGGATGAGGCCGACCAGGAACGTCGACGAACCCATGAGCACGATCGTGATGAGGAAGGTGAACTTGCGCCCGATCAGGTCGCCGAGGCGGCCGAACACGAGCGCACCGAACGGGCGCACGAAGAACCCGGCCGCGAAGGCCAGCAAGGCCATGATCAGGCCGCTGGTGGGATTGAGCGCGGAGAAGAACTGCTTGGCGATCGTCGCGGCCAGCGAGCCGTACAGGTAGAAGTCATACCACTCGAACATCGTGCCCACGCTGGAGGCGATGATCACGCGCTTGTGGCTGGTGCTGAGCATGTTGACGGAACCGGGCTTGCTGGTGGCCATCGTGTTTCCCCTCCTCGTCCGCGGCAGCGGGATGCCGCACCCCACCTGGCCTGGTTGCCGGCACGGCCAGCCGAGGCTGCAGGCATGAATCCCGCGTGGCGTCGGGCGGTGGCCCGACGCCACGCGGGCATGGTCAGAACGTGTACTGCGCGCTCACGCTGACCTGGTTGCCGCTGGTCTTGCGCACGGCACCGGCGTTGAGCGTGTCGAGCTGGTCATGCAGCCACTCCAGTCCAAGCTGGTACGGTCCGCTGGCATAGATCACGCTCAGCGCGCTCTGGCGACTGCGCAGGCGCCCCACAGCACCGTTGTCGAGCCATGCGACCACGTCCTCGCGATCCGACTTGGAGGTGCCGTAGTAGCCGTTGAGGCTCCAGTTCTTGGTGAAGTTGTAACCGACCTGCACATAGCCACCGGTGTCGCCGATGTCGCCGAACTGCGACAGGTTGCCGAAGATCTGGCCCAGGCCATTGCCGGTGTAGAGCAGACCCTTGAGGGTCCAGTTGCCCGGCTTCCACTGGCCGCCGATCTCCAGACCCGTGCTGTCCACGCTCGACTTGACCGGCGTGCTGACCGTGCCGTCCACGCCCTTGAGGTCGATCTTGCTGTAGTGGCCGACCACGTAGGCGACCCAGTTGCTGCCGGTGGCGCGGATGCGCGCCTGCAGCTGCGGCTGGAAGTCGACGTTGCCGCCGGTGAGGAAGTTGGTGGTCGCGCCGGGCCCGTTCCACGAGCCCGAGAACGCACCCACGTCCATCCGCCACTTGGTGTCACCGCCGCTGCCCAGATCCTGCATCACGACCACGCCCGGGAACCGCCAGCCGACGAAGCCGGTGCCGAAGCCAAGCGGGAAGCCGACATGGGTGACCGAGGCGGCGAGGTTGTCGACCGGGAACATGAGGTCCCACTGCTGGCCGATGCGCACGCGCGTGCCGCTGCCCGCGTTGGCGATGTCGAGGTAGGCCTGGCGCAGGCGCGGCGTGGGCTGCTGGAAGCTGTACGGCCCGGTGCCATTGAAGCCACCGAAGAAGTCCATCTCGATGCGGCCGCCGCCGCCCCAGGACTCGTTGAACTGGGCGCCGGTGAAATCGAGCCAGAAGCGCGTGTTGCGGATGTCGAAGCCACTGAGCGTGCCCTTGGCCCCGGGCACCACGTACTGCGCGTTCTGGCCGTTGCCGAACGCGAAGCTGTGGTCCTGGCTGAAGGCGGTGGCGTTGATGAAGCCGTGCAACGCCACCGAGATGCCCTTGGCCGTGCTGAACACGGGTGCCTTGGGTTCTTCCTTGGGCGCCGGCGGTGGCGGTGGCGGCAGTGCCGCCTGTTGCTGCGCGACTTGGTCGACCGCGTGCCGCTGCGCGCGGATTTCGTCCCTGATCGCGGCAAGCTCGGCCTCGAGTTGCTGGATGCGCGCTTCGAGCTGCTGCTCCTTGGCCGTATCCCTGGCCTGCGCGCCGCAGGGCACGACCAATGCACAGGCGATGGCCGCTGCCAGCGCATGACGCGCGCGACGGCCAGACGTGGGTTGCTTCATAAGCCCTCCCGGTAGTAATGATGAGGATTCCGCAGCATCGGGATCGCGGCTATTCGCCATTGGTCGAGGCTGCGACGAAAGTCGAATGCGTGGACTGCGCCGCGTGGCACACTTGCAGCGCGCATCACCTCCAGTCCCCAAAGGAGTCAGCCATGTCGAACATCCACAAGGTTCCACCCGAGTTCGCCGCGAGGACCCGCATCGACAGGAGCGCCTACGAACGCGACTACGCCGAATCGATACGCGACCCGGCGGGTTTCTGGGGGCGCATCGGCAAGCGCCTGGACTGGACCAAGCCGTACACGCAGGTGCGCGACGTTTCGTTCGACGCGAGCAACCTGCACATCAAATGGTACGCCGATGGCGAACTCAATCTTGCGGCAAATTGTCTCGATCGCCACCTCGCCCAGCGCGGCGACAAGGCCGCGATCGTGTGGGAAGGTGACGACCCGTCCGAGTCGCGCCGCATCAGCTATCGCGAACTGCATGCCCAGGTCTGCCAGGCCGCGAACCTGCTGACCCGGCTGGGCGTGCGGCATGGCGATCGCGTCGCGATCTACATGCCGATGATCCCGGAAGTGGCGGTGGCGATGCTCGCCTGCACGCGCATCGGCGCGATCCACACGGTGGTGTTCGGCGGCTTCTCGCCCGACTCGCTGGCCAGCCGCATCGCCGATGCGCAATGCAAGCTCGTGATCACCGCCGATGAGGGACTGCGCGGCGGCAAGAAGGTGCCGCTCAAGGTCAACGTCGACGAGGCGCTGACGCGGCCGGGCACGACCTCGGTCGAAACTGTGCTGGTGGTGCGCCGCACCGGCGGCGCGGTCGCGATGCAGGCGCCGCGCGACCGCTGGTGGCACGAACTCATGGCCGGCCAGCCGACTGCGCATGCGCCGGTGCCCGTCAATGCCGAGCACCCGCTGTTCATCCTCTACACATCGGGTTCGACCGGCAAGCCCAAGGGCGTGCTGCACACCACGGGCGGCTTCCTCGTGTTCGTCGCCTACACCCACGAGGCCGTGTTCGACCTGCGCGAGGACGATGTGTACTGGTGCACCGCCGACGTCGGCTGGGTGACCGGCCACAGCTACGTGCTGTATGGCCCGCTCGCCAACGGTGCCACCACGGTGATGTTCGAGGGCGTGCCCAACCATCCCGATGCGTCGCGCTTCTGGCAGGTGGTGGACAAGCACAAGGTCACGATCATCTACACCGCGCCGACCGCGATCCGCGCGCTCATGCGCGAAGGCGAGGCGCCGGTCAGGAACACCTCGCGCGCGAGCCTGCGCCTGCTCGGCTCGGTCGGCGAGCCGATCAACCCCGAGGCCTGGGAGTGGTACTGGCGCGTGGTCGGCGACGGCCGCTGCCCGGTGGTCGACACCTGGTGGCAGACCGAAACCGGCGGCATCCTCATCTCGCCGCTGCCCGGCGCGATCGACCAGAAGCCCGGCTCGGCCACGCTGCCATTCTTCGGCGTGCGTCCCGCGATCGTCGATGCCAACGGCGTGCTGCAGGAGGGCGAGGCCGAAGGCAACCTCGTGCTGCTCGATTCCTGGCCGGGGCAGATGCGCACGGTGTACGGCGACCACCAGCGTTTCATCGACACCTACTTCAAGACCTACCCGGGCATGTACTTCTCGGGCGACGGCGCGCGCCGCGACGCCGACGGCTACTACTGGATCACCGGTCGCGTCGACGACGTGATCAACGTCTCGGGGCACCGCCTGGGCACGGCCGAGGTGGAAAGCGCGCTGGTGGCGCATCCCAAGGTCGCCGAAGCCGCCGTGGTCGGCTATCCGCACGACATCAAGGGCCAGGGCATCTACGCCTACGTCACGCTCAAGGCCGGCGAACAGCCCAGCGATGCGCTGCGCAAGGAACTGGTGGCATGGGTGCGCAAGGAGATCGGCCCGATCGCGACGCCCGACCTGCTGCAGTGGGCGCCGAGCCTGCCCAAGACCCGTTCGGGCAAGATCATGCGCCGCATCCTGCGCAAGATCGCCGAGAACCAGCCCGAAGCGCTCGGCGACACCACCACGCTGGCCGACCCGTCGGTGGTCCACGCCTTGGTGGAGGAACGCCTCGTGAAGTGAGACGCGGCCAGCAGTGCGCGATCGGTGCGCCACCCCGGCGTCGCCGATCCAGCGCCTGTCGCGACCACCCAGCCACCGGATCCGCTGCCGCCCGATGCGCGAAATCCTCATCGCCGACGACCATCCACTGTTCCGCGACGCACTGCGCCGCTCGATCCTGACCGCGTGGCCGCAGGCCCTGATCCGCGAGGCCAGCGACGTGGCGTCGCTGCAGGCGCTGGTCGACGACGCTGCCGACGCCGAACTGTTGCTGCTGGACCTGCACATGCCCGGTGCGAGCGGCTTTTCGGCGCTGGTGCATGTGCGCGCCCAGCATCCGGGCCTGCCCATCATCGTCATTTCCGCGCATGAGGAGCGCAGCGTGGTGGCCCGCGCGATCGCCCATGGCGCGTCGGGCTACATCCCCAAGTCCGCGCCGGTCAAGGCCATCGTGGAGGCGATCCACCACGTGCTCGCCGGCGGCGTATGGCTGCCCACCGATGCCGCGCCCACGCCGCTGCAGCCGGCCGAGGCCGATGCCGCCTCGCGCATCGCCGAGCTCACGCCACAACAGTTCCGCGTGCTCGCCATGATCGGCGAGGGCCTGCTCAACAAGCAGATCGCGTGGGACCTTGGCGTGTCCGAGGCCACGGTCAAGGCCCACATGACCGCGATCATGCGCAAGCTCGGCGTGGGCAACCGCACCCAGGTGGCCTTGATCGCCAACCAGCTGGCGCTCGAGGCAGCCGCCACGCCATCCGCACCGGCGGCTTGAGCGCGCCACCGCGGCTGCGGGCGTGCAGCGCGTCCGGTGCCCGACGGCCACGCGCGGCGTTTCGGCGTCACAAGCCTTCCGGCGTCGCCGGCTCGCGCGAGCGACGTCCCAGCTGCGCGACCAGCGCGCGCAGCGCGGCCGGTCGCACCGGCTTGCGCAGCACCACGTATCCGGCCGCGCGCGCCTGCTTCTGCAACTCGGCGCCGTGGTCGGCGGTGACCAGCGCACCGGGCGGTGGCGGCACGCAGGCCGCGCGCACCCGGGCCAGCGCATCGAGGCCGTTCTCCGCGCCATCGAGATGGTAGTCGGCCAGCACCAGGTCGGGTCGACGGGCACGCGCCGCGGCCACCGCTTCGTCGATGGTTCCGGCCAGGTCGCAGCGCACACCCCATTGCGCGAGTACGGTGGCCATGCCGTCGAGCACGCTGGCTTCGTTGTCGATGCACAGCACGTGCAGGTCATCGACCAGGCCGATCGCGTGCGCGGCGGGCGCCGTTGGCGTCCTCGCAGCCGCACGCGGCTGGGCGCGCGGCAGCGTGATCGAAAACACGCTGCCATGCTGCAGGCGGGAGCGCACGCCAAGCTGGTGGCCGAGCAGTCGCGCCATGCGCTCGCAGATCGCCAGACCCAACCCCAGTCCCTTCTCGCCCCACGGCGAGGCCTGCACGCCACGATGGAACTCGTCGAAGATCGCGCGCTGTTGCTCGGGCGAGATGCCCAGGCCCGAATCGCGCACTTCGATGCGCACGCGCCCGGCACCGGCACGCCGCGCCACCAGCAGCACGCTGCCCTCGCGCGTGTAGCGCAGTGCATTGGCGAGGAAGTTCTGCAGGATCCGCCGCAGCAACTGCGTGTCGGTACGCACCCACAGCGTGGTGTCGGCAAAGCGCAGGCGGATTGCACGCGCGTCGGCCTGCATGGCGAACTGGTGGCGCAGCGGCTCGATCACCTCGGCCAGCGCCACGTCGGCGATCTCGGGTTGGTACTTGCCGGCATCCAGCCGCGAGGCTTCGAGCAGCGCATCGAGCAATTCCTCGGCGGTGCGGAACGCGGTATCGATGCGTTCGGCCAGGCGCGCGGATTCCTGGTCCAGGTGCGGCTGTTGGCGCAGCGCCGAGGTGAACAGGCGCGCCGCATTGAGCGGTTGCAGCAGGTCGTGGCTCGCGGCGGCGAGGAAGCGGGTCTTGGACAGGTTGGCGGCCTCGGCCTGGCGCTTGGCCTGCTCCTGCGCGGCGAGCGCGTCCGACAACTCGCGCGTGCGTTGCTCCACGCGCTGCTCGAGTGTCTCGTTGGCTTCCATCAGCGCCTGCTCGGCGCGCTTGTAGGCGGTCACGTCGGAAAAGGTCGTGAGGTAGCCGCCATCGGGCAACGGGTCGCCGCGTGATTCGATCACGCGGCCATCGGCGCGCGTACGCAGGTACACGTGCGGCGTCGCGCGGCGCAGGTGGCGCAGGCGTTCGCGCACCAGGGTGTCCACGTCACCCGCACCGAGCAGGCCCTGCTGCGCGTTGTGGCGCATGAGGTCGACGATCGGCCGGCCGACATAGACGAAGCCTTCCGGATAATCGAAAAAGTCCAGGTAACGGCGGTTCCAGGCCACGATCCGCAGCTGTGCATCGACCACGCTGATCCCCTGCAGCATGTTTTCGAACGTCACCGCCATGAGCGCGCGGTTGAAGCGCAGCTCTTGCGAAGTCTCGTCCAGCAGTGCAACCGCCTCGGACAGGTCCAGGCCGGTGCCGCGCAGGGCGCTGGTGAGCATGCGCCGCGCCGACGGCGCGCCGATCGCGCTCGCGAGCAGGCGCTCGACCTGCTGCACCAGCGCCCGGTCGGCGTAGACGTCGACGCTGACGCCGGCCTGCGCCCAGGTCTCGAACGCGCGTTGCGCGCTGCGCTCGCCCACGATGCGCTCGGCGATCGCGCGCAGGTCGGCCACGCGCACGCGCCCACGCCATTCGCTCGCGGCCGAGCGCGCGAGGTCGGGATCGAGGAATGCGGCCGCGCGCAGCCGCTCGTCCACGCCCGGGCGCAGCCGCAGCGACACCAGCACCAGCGTCCCGGCGTTGCCCAGCAGCGACCAGAACGTGCAGTGGGTGAGCGCATCCCAGCCGCTGAGGCCAAACAGCGCATGCGGTCGCAACCAGCCCACGCCGTATGGCCCGTGCTCGATCCAGTCCGTGGCGAACCAGCCGGCATTGGCCAGGGTCGGCGCCGCCAGCGTGTAGCACCACAAGCCAAAGCCCACGCACAGGCCCGCCATCACGCCCTGGCGGCTGGCACTGCGCCAATACAGCCCGACCACGATCGCGGGTGCGAACTGCGCCACCGCCGCGAATGCGAGCAGCCCCATCGCGGCCAGGTTCTGGCTCTGCGTGCTGGCGCGATAGTAGGCGAACGCAAGCAGCACCAGCGCCACGATCGCGGTGCGGCGCACGCCCAGCACCCATGCCGAGAGGTCGTCGCGCTGCTCCAGATGCAGCATGCGGATGCGCAACAATGCCGGCATCACCAGCTCGTTGCTGATCATCGTCGCCAGCGCCACCGACGCGACGATGACCATGCCGGTCGCCGCCGAAAACCCACCGATGTAGGCCAGCACCGCGAACAGGCGGTCGCCGTTCGCGAGCGGCAACCACAATACGTAGGCATCGGCGTTGACCGCGTGGCCCTGCGCGGCGAGGGCACCGCCCTGGGCGATCGGCAACGCAAACAGGCTGATCACGCCCAGATACAGCGGGAACAGCCAGCGCGCGCTGCGGGTGTCGGCCACGCTCTCGCACTCGACCACGCCGACCTGGAACTGCCGCGGCAGGCACAGGATCGCCAGGAAGGCGAGCACGCTCTGGGCGATGAAGCCGCGCGGCAACCCGTCGTTGCGCGCTGCTTCGATCGGCTTGGCGAACGCGTCGAGGTCGGCGCCGCCATGGCTGAATGCGTACACGCCGACCACCACGAACGCGAGCAGCTTGACCAGCGATTCGGCGGCGATGGCCAGCATCATGCCGCGGTGGTGTTCACTCGCATCGATGCCGCGCGTACCGAACAGGATCGAGAACGCGGCCAGCAGCAACGCCACGTACAGCGTGGTATCGCTGAACAACGCGCCGCTGGAACGACCCCCCGACAGCACGTCAAAGCTCATGCCGATCGCCTTGAGCTGCAGTGCCAGGTACGGCACCGCGGCGATGATGGCGACCAGCGTGACCAGCGCCGCCAGCGCATGGGATTTGCCGAAGCGCGAGCCGATGAAGTCGGCGATCGAGGTGATGCGCCGCTCGCGCGCCACGATCACGAGCCGCTCGAACAAGCCGAAGCCGACCACGAACAGCAGGATCGGGCCGACGTAAATCGGCAGGTAGGCCAAGCCGTCGCGCGCGGCGGTGCCGACCGCGCCATACAGCGTCCACGACGAGCAATACACCGCGAGCGTGAGGCTGTACACGAGCGGTCGCAGCCACGACCGCTGTGCATAGCCGGGTCGCCGGTCACCGTGGTAGGCCAGCGCGAACAGACCGGCGACGTACAGCACCGATGTGAGCAGCAGTATCCAGCGCGGGATCATCGCCACCTCGCTGCGGCGCCGTGCCGCCGCGGCATCATACGCAGGACATCGCCGCGGGCGCAGCGGGCAACGTAGAATCGGCGCCTGCCCCCGACCCGACCCCGTGATGGCCCTGCTCGACCTGCTCACCCGCCTGTTCATCGACAACGGCTACGTTGCGCTGTTCACGGTGCTGGTCGTGTGCGGGCTGGGCGTGCCGATCCCCGAGGACATCTCGCTGGTCGCGGGCGGCATCATCGCCGGGCTGGGCTATGCCGACCTGCGCGTGATGATCGTGGTCGGGCTCGCCGGCGTGCTGGTGGGCGATTCGGTCATGTTCCTGGTCGGCCACCGGCTCGGGCCGCGCGCGCGCCGCCTGCGCTGGATCGCACGCGTGCTCACACCGCGCCGCTATGCACGCGTGCAGGAAAAGTTCGACCGCTACGGCAACCGCATGCTGTTCTTCGCGCGCTTCCTGCCGGGGCTGCGCGCCGCGATCTTCCTGTCGGCGGGCATGACCCACCGCGTGCCGTTCTGGCGCTTCGTGATGCTCGACGGGCTGGCGGCGCTGGTGTCGGTGCCGCTGTGGGTGTGGATCGGCTACTTCGGCGCGGAACGGCGCGAATGGCTGCTGCGGGCGATCCGCGAGGGCCAGGGCCTCGTGATCGTGCTCGCACTCGCACTGGTCGCGGTCGTGGGCTGGGCGCTGTGGCGCAGCGCGCGCCGGCGCACCTCGCGCCTGCACGCGCACCGTCAGCGGCGCGCGCAGCGCGCGGCCGCGCGCGAGGACTGATCGCGCGCGGACCGGACCGGTGCGCAACGGCGGGTCGGTGCCGGGGAGCGCGCTCAGCTGCCGCCGAAGCGCGCCAGCACCGCATCCAGATGCGGCATCGCGGCGGCCGCGCCACGTGCTTCGGTCGCCAGCGCGGCGCAGCGGTTGGCATGCACCACCGCCGCGCGCAGCGGCTGGGTGGACAGGCGCAGCAGCGCCGCGGCCAGCGCACCACAGAACGCATCGCCTGCACCGGTGGTGTCGACCACGCGCGCGGGCTCGGCCGCGACACGGTAGTACGGCGCCGCGTCGGCCAAGGGCGATGCCTCCCCATGCGAGACGAAACAGCCCTGCGCGCCCAGCGTCACGATGATGCTGGCCACCGACAGTCGGCGCAGCAGCGCATGCAGTTCGGCATCGGGGCGTTGCGCAAGCGTGGCCGGGTCCAGCTCCAGCCCGGCCACGCGCCCGAGCAGCAGCGCGCATTCGGTTTCGTTGGGGATGAGCAGGTCGACCTGCGCGAGCAGCGCCGCATCGAGCTGTGCGTGCACGGGCGCCGGGTTGAGGATGCGCAACAGGCCGTGCTGCGTCGCCCGCTCCAGCGCCGCGCGCGTGGCGTCGAGATTGTTCTCGAGCTGCACCAACAGGATGCGTGAACCTGCGAACACCGCGTCCCGGGCCGCGAGGAAACCTGCGCCGATACGCTCATTGGCGCCCAGTGCCACCACGATGCGGTTCTGGCCGCCGTCCTCGACGAGGATGCAGGCGTTGCCGGTGGCGACGTCGGCGTGCAGCTGCCAGTGCGCAGCGATGCCCTCGGCCGCGGCCGCGCGCTGCGCCTGGGCGCCGGCCACATCGTCGCCCAGCGCGGCGATGAATGCGGTGGCCGCGCCTTGCCGCGCACAGGCGACCGCCTGGTTGAAGCCCTTGCCACCATGCGCGCTCGAAAACTCGCGCCCGCGTACGGTCTCGCCCGCCTGCGGCGCGCGCTCGACGCGCCACACGCAATCCTGGTTGTAGCTGCCCAGCACGAGCACCCGCGGCGTGTTCATCGCGTCACAGCTGCTCCAGCACGCCCGCGATGGTCGCGGTCATGAACGTTGCCAGCGAGCCGCCCAGCACCGCGCGCAGGCCGAAACGCGCGAGATCGGCGCGCCGGTTGGGCGCGAGTCCGCCGATACCGCCGATCTGGATCGCGATCGAGGAGAAATTGGCGAAGCCGCACAGCGCGTAGGTGGCGATGAGCTGGCTCTGCGGCGTGAGCTTGGCCATGTTCTGCGACATGTCGACGTAGGCGACGAACTCGTTGATCACGACCTTTTCGCCGATGAAGCTGCCCACCAGGGTCGCGTCCTGCCACGGCACGCCGATGAGCCAGGCCAGCGGCGCCAGCAGCCAGCCGAAGATCGTCTGCAGCGAGAACTCGACCGGATGGCCGGCCTGCGCCGACAGCCAGGCGTTGAACGTGGCGCCCGGGTCGCCACCCCAGGCATGGCTGCCCAGCCACTGGATCGGGCCGTTGACGAGCGCGATCAGCGCGATGAACGCGAGCAGCATCGCGCCCACGTTGAGCGCCAGGCGCAGGCCGTCGGCGGCGCCGGTGGCGGCCGCGTCGATCACGTTGGCAGTGGACTTTTCCACCTCGAGCTTGATCGTGCCGCGCGTGAGCGGCTCCTGGGTTTCGGGGATGAGGATCTTGGCCAGCATGAGCGTGGCCGGCGCGGCCATGATGCTCGCGGTGAGCAGGTGCTTGGCGAAGAACTGCTTCTGCACCGGGTCGTCGCCACCAAGCAGGCCGACGTAGGCCGCCATCACGCTGCCCGCGATATGCGCCATGCCGCCGATCATCACGGTCATGAGTTCGGACTGGGTCATGCGCTCGATGTAGGGCTTGATCGTCAGCGGCGCCTCCGTCTGTCCGATGAACACGCTCGCGCACACGCTGGTGGTCTCCGCGCCCGACACGCGCATCACCTTGGTGATGACCCAGGCCATGCCCTTGACCACCTTCTGCATCACGCCCAGGTGGTAGAGCACGCCGGTGAGCGAGGCGAAGAAGATGATCGTGGGCAGCACCTGCACCGCGAACACGAAACCGAACTTCTTGACGTCCATGAAACTGCCGAAGATGAACGCCGAACCGACGTTGACGTAATCGAGCAGCTTGACGAAGCCGGTGGCGATCGCGTTGAACACGTCACGCCCGAGCGGCAGCTTGAGCACGATGGCCGCGAACAGGATCTGCAACACCACGCCGGTACCGACCAGCTTCCAGTCGATCGCGCGCTTGTTGTTCGAAAACAACCAGGCGATGCCGATCAGGGTGGCGAGCCCGAACAGGCCGAAGCCGACGTGCCCCAGGGTGTCGAGCATGGAGGATCCCCGTGATGCGGCGCCTGCCGCCGAAGCGGGCGAGACTAGAGCAGGCGCGCGAACCTGCGCAAGGCACCATGACGGCCGGTGCGGCGCATCGCCACCGCGGTGACCGGCCCGGCGGCAATCGGCGCACGCCTGTGCCACGATAGCGCGTTTGCCCCGTCCGCCACGGTGATACCGCGTGCCCACGCCGCCGCCCCCCGCGAAGTCCTGGTCGCACCTGCGCCTGGCACTGCAGGCACTGGTCGTGGCCGCGGCGCTCATCGGCTGCGTCTGGATCATGCAGGCCAGCGACCCGGCCTGGCTGGCCGCGGCACAGGCCGAGCCGGCCACGAGCGGGATGTCGTGGCCGTCGTGGCCGCACAACCTCATGCCGTTCGTGCTCGTGCTGCTCCTGCTGCTGGGGCTGACCGCGCGGCCGATGCTGGCCGCGCTGCTCACGCTCGGGCTCGTCGCGCTGCTGTACTACGCCAATGCGATCAAGCTCGACCAGCTGGGCGCACCGCTGCTGCCCGCGGATTTCGCCCTGCTGGGCAACCTCGGCAAGCGCGGTGGCGTGCTGTTGCTGCGCTACCTGCCACGCAGCCACGCGAGCATCGCGTTCACCCTCGCGATCGTGACCTTGCTGTTCACGCTGCTGCGGCGCGAGCGGCCACTGCCTGCGCTGCGGCGTTGGCGCCGCCTCGCGCTCGCGGGCGTGGCCGGCCTGCTGGGCCTGAGCCTGTATCGCGGCGATCCGCCGTGGCAACACTGGTACGGCGCCAGCGCCGACCTGCAGGTGTGGGCGCCCATGCAACACGCGGCCCAGCAAGGCCTGCCCGCGCACCTGCTGCTCTACCAGTGGGCCACCCACACGACCAGCGCGCCCCCCGATCGCGGTGCCGCGGCCAGGCTCGTCGCGCAGCACCGTGCGCTGCTGCAGCAGGCGCCGGCGGCCGCCACCAGTGCCCCGCCCGACATCATCGTGCTGCAGAGTGAATCGCTGTTCGACCCCACGCGCCTGCGCGGCATGCAGCACGATGCGTCACTGCCGCACCTGCGCGAACTGGCCGCCACCGCGCGCCACGGCCAGATGTGGCCACCCACCTTCGGCGGCGGCACCATCCGCACCGAGTTCGAGGTGCTCACCGGCATCGCCATGCGCTATTACCCGCAGGTGCAGTATCCGTACTTCGGGATGACCGCGACGCGCGAGCAGAGCATCGCGCGCGTGCTGCGGCGACACGGCTATCGCAGCGTGGTCGTGCACCCGTATGACCGCGGCTTCTGGAACCGCGCGGCCGCGCTGGCCAACCTCGGCTTCGACGAGTTCGACGACGACGAGTCCTTCGGCAACGCCGCGCGCGCAGGCTGGTACATCAGCGACGACGCGCTCGTGGACCATGTGCTGCAGCGCCTGGACCGTGCCGATGGCCCGCTGCTGCTGCTCGCGATCAGCATGGAGAACCACGGCCCGTACGCCGACTATCCCAACGTCGATGCGGCACGCCGCGATGCGATTGCGGTGCCCGCGCAACTGGATGCGCATGCCGCGGCGTCACTGCGCGGCTACCTGTACCACGCCGGCAATGCCGACCGTGCGCTGGGCAAGCTCGTGGCCGCGCTGCGCCAGCGCGGGCGGCGCAGCCTGCTGTTGTTCTATGGCGACCACCTGCCGAGCATGCCGCGCGTCTACGACCAGCTCGGCTTCGTCGATGGCCGCCCGGCCAGCGAGCAGCCGGTGCCGTGGTTGCTGCTGGATACGGCCGACCTGCGCCCGCAGGCGCCGGTGGCGACCACGGCGTTCTACCTGCCCGCGCTGCTGCTCGATGCCGCGGGCATCCATGACGATGCGTACTTCCGCCTGCTGGAGGCGCTGCGCCGTGGCGGAGTGGTGGAGCCGGGCTGGGCTCCCGCCGACAGCGACGGCCTCGCCGCGATCATGCACCTGCGCCAGCGCCGGGAGTTCGATGCCTTCCTGCGCGGGCAGCTCGCCGGCACCGACGCCGGGAGCGGTTCGCGCTAGCGCCGCCGCGGGCGCGCACGCTGGTTCACGGCGGGTGCGGCAACCACGGCGACAGCAGCCATGCCAACAACGCTAGCGCGAGCACGATGCGGCTGGACTGGTACAGCCCGGGACTGTGCTGCTTGAAGCGTTTGCGCAGACAGCCCATGCGCTCGGCCAGCCCATACGCGCGATTGACCGCGCCGACCGGCTCGCCGCCCATGTTGGCGGTCGCGGTGAGGCGGCCGAGCCAGCGGCTGAGCACGCGGTTGAACGCGCGCATCGCGGCGCCGCGCAAGGGTCGCTCGACATCGCAGAACAGGATCACGCGCGGCTGTGCGGTGTCGTTGCGGACATGGTGCACGTAGGTCTCGTCGAACAGCACGTCCTCGCCGTCGCGCCAGGCATGGCGCTCACCGTCGACCACGATGTGGCAGTCCTCCGAGTTGGGCGTGGCCAGCCCCAGGTGGTAGCGGATCGAGCCGGCGAATGGATCGCGATGCGGCTTGAGCACCGCACCCGGTGGCAGCACCGCGATCATCGCGGCCTTGACCTGCGGGATCGACTCCAGCAAGGCCACGGTGCGCGGACACAACACGCGTGCCGACTTCAACGGCGCGTCGTACCACTTGAGGTAGAAGCGCTTCCAGCCGGTCTTGAAGAACGAGGCGAACGCGGCGTCGCCGTGCCGTTCGGCGGCGCGGATGTAGCCCTCGTCGAACAGGCGCAGCGCCTCCTCGCGGATGAGCCGCCACTGCTCGCGCAGCGGCTCGACGCAGGTGAACGCGCTGCGCGGCGGATACGGTTGCGCAGGGATCGCCGAGAACAGGTACAGCAGCACGTTGCAGGGCGCGAACAGCCCCGAGTGGTCGAACAACTGGCGTTTGAACGGCAGGCGCACGCGCCCGCGCAGGTGGACGAACAGCACGCTCGCCACATGCAAAACGAGCACCACAAGCAGCAGCAGCCGGATCGACACGAACGTGGGCAGGCGCGGATGTCAGGGCCGCGCCAGCTTACACCGGCGCGGGCATTCAGTGCGCCTTGGCCTGGGCCCGCGCGAGCTTGTCGGCCTTGAGCACCGCCAGTGCCGCCGCCACCGCCTCGATCGGTACCGCCAGCTCGTTCGCGGGCACGCACTCGAGCAGCAGTCGCTTGAGCGCAACCAGGTCGTCACCCGCCTCGACCAGCGCGGCGCTGAGCTGGCCGGCCTCGCGCGGCGCATCGAAGCCGCGGCTGTGCAGCAACATCGCGCCGGCGGTGTCCTCGAGCTTGAAGTAGAACAAGCCGTCACGTTCGCGGTAGCTCTTGAGCTGCGGCAACGCCACCGTGGCCGCCGCAGCCGGTCGCGCGCGTGCCGGCACGTCGGTTAGGCGACGGATGCCCGCGGCATGGCGCAGGCGCAGCATGAACGGCGCACTGCGGCCACGCGCGCGGGCCGCGCCCGCATGCAGCAGCTGCTCCAGCTGCGCGGGATCGGCGATGAGCGCCTCGTAGCGAGCGCGCAGCGGCGCGAGCTCGCTGTCGATGAGCTCGAACAGCTGCTGCTTGGCCTCACCCCAACCGATGCCCGCGGCGAACGCCGCGCGCATCGCCGCCGACTGCGCGGGTGTGGCGAAGGCCTGGTGCAGCGCGAAGATGTTGGAGGTGTCGGGATCCTTGGGCTCGCCCGGCGCGCGCGAGTCGGTCACGATGCCGAGGATCGCCTTGCGCAGTTCGGCCGCGGGCAGCCACAGCGGGATCGTGTTGTCGTAGCTCTTGGACATCTTGCGCCCGTCGGTGCCGGGCAAGGTGGCCACGTTCTCCTCGATGCGCGCCTCGGGCAAGGTGAACAGCTCGCTGCCATAGAGGTGGTTGAAGCGCTGGCCGATGTCGCGCGCCATCTCGATGTGCTGGATCTGGTCGCGGCCGACCGGCACCTCATGCGCGTTGAAGATGAGGATGTCGGCGGCCATCAGCACCGGATACATGTACAGGCCGGCCGTCACGCCCGTGTCCGCGTCCTCGCCGCCCGCGATGTTGGCGTCGACCGCGGCCTTGTAGGCGTGGGCGCGGTTGAGCAGACCCTTGGCCGTCACGCAGGTGAGCAGCCAGGTCAGCTCGGGGATCTCGGGGATGTCGGACTGGCGATAGAAGAACACCTTGTCCGGGTCCAGGCCGCAGGCGAGCCAGCTCGCCGCGATCTCCAGCGTCGAACGCTGCACGCGTGCGGGATCGCCGCATTTGATGAGCGCATGGTAGTCGGCAAGGAAGTAGAACGACTCGGCATCGGCGCGCCGGCTTGCCGCGATCGCGGGCCGGATCGCGCCCACGTAGTTGCCCAGGTGCGGCGTGCCCGAGGTGGTGATGCCGGTGAGGATGCGACGTGCTGGGTGCATGGAGTCTGGAGGCGCTGGGAGTGGTGTCAGGGGGCGCGGTCGCGGCTGGGTGCGGGGTCGGACCGGCCGCCGCGGCCGGGTCGCCCGCGCGGGTGGCTTGCGGGCGACGCCCTCGCAGCGCGTGGCGAGGGCCTGTCCGCTGCCATGCGCCGCGTCTCGACCCGGGCAATGGTACGCAGCGCGTCGCGGCGCCACAATCGGCGCGGCGACCGCCCAACCCCGTTCCACGCACCGCCGCGTTGCAGGTACCACCCGACCGGAGAACACCGATGCGCAGCCTGCTTTGCACCGCCCTGCTGGCCCTGGCCAGCGCCATGCCGGCCCATGCCGGCAGTCTGCTCGACCTGAGCGTCATCGACCGCGACAACGGCCAGACGCTGCCCACCTACAGCGCGGGCGGCAAGCTCTACGTCGCGGGCACGCCCGGCCACCGCTACGCGGTGCGACTGGTCAACCGCACCGGCGCGCGCGTGCTCGCGGTGCTCAGCGTCGATGGCGTCAACGCGGTCAGCGGCGAGAGCGCCGACACCAGTCAGACCGGCTACGTGCTCGACCCGTGGGAGTCGGCCGAGATCAACGGCTGGCGCAAGAACCTCGACGAAATCGCCCAGTTCAACTTCACCACGCTGCCCGACAGCTATGCGAGCCGCACGGGCCGGCCCGCGAACGTGGGCGTGATCGGCGTCGCGGTGTTCCAGGAGCGGCGCATCATGCCGCCCAAGCACGTGCCCGACGTCGCGGCCAGGCAGGAAGCACCTGCGCCCGATGACCTCGGCATGGCCGCGGCCGCGCCACCTGCGCCACCTGCGCCACCTGCGCCACCTGCGCCGTCGGCAGCCGGGGCCGCAGCGCCAAGCGCGGCCCGTGACACGAGTGCGGAGCTCGAACAGGCACAGACAGCGGCACCCAGTGCGATGACGCGCGTACCCGCGCCGCGACCGACCGAGAAGCTGGGTACCGGTCATGGCGCGCGCGAGTACTCGCATGTGGATCAGACCACGTTCGAACGCGCGACGCGACGCCCGGCCGAGGTGCTGGCGATCTGGTACGACAGCCATGCCAATCTGGTCGCGCGCGGCATCATCCCGCGGCCGCCGCGGCCGCCGCGTGAACCGCAGCCGTTCCCCAACTCGTTCGTGCCCGATCCACCGCGGCACTGACCCGACGCGCGGGGCGGACGCGTCCGCGCCTGCCCCGCATCCGCACCCGCACCGGCACGACCTAGCGTTGGCAGCGCGGACACCAGTACGTCGCGCGCTGCCCCAGCACCGCCTGCGCGATCGCGGTGCCACACGCGCGGCACGGCTCGCCGGCGCGGCCATACACCGCCAGTTCCTGCTCGAAGTAGCCGCGTGCGCCGTCCGGCGCGATGAAATCGCGCAGCGTGGTGCCGCCGCGCTCGATCGCCCGCGCCAGCACCCGCCTGATCGTCTGGGCAAGGCGCCGGTAGCGCTCGCGCGCGACACGGCCCGCGGCGCGACGCGGATCGATGCCGGCCTCGAACAGTGCCTCGCTGGCGTAGATGTTGCCGACGCCGACCACCACCGACTGGTCCATGATGAAGGTCTTGACCGCGGCACCGCGGCCACGCGCGCGCTGCCACAGATGATCGCCGTCGAAGCCATCGCCGAGCGGCTCGGGACCGAGCCGGCGCAGCAGCGGATGCAGCGTGCCGGGCAACTGCCACAGTTCGCAGCCGAAGCGGCGCGGATCGGTCAGGCGCAACAGGTGGCGATCGTCGAGCCGCCAGTCGACATGGTCGTGCGGCCCCGGCGGCGTGCGTTCGGGCACGATGCGCAGCGAACCCGACATGCCCAGGTGCAGCAGCGCGCTGCCGACGCGCGTGTGCACCAGCAGGTACTTGGCGCGTCGCTCCACGGCCTCGATGCGTTGGCCCGGCAGTTGCGCGACGAGTTCGGCCGCGATCGGCCAGCGCAGCTGCGGCTGGCGCACCACCACCGCGCGCACGCGGCGCCCGACCAGGTGCGGCAGCAGGCCACGGCGCGTGGTTTCGACTTCGGGCAATTCGGGCATGACCGGTCTCGTTCAGGCTCGCCGCGCCACGCCGGCGCAGCGGCTCACTGCGGCTCGACCACCACCGCGGTGCCGTAGCAGATCACTTCGGTGAGGCCGGTCATGATCTCGGTCGCGTCATAGCGCACGCCGATGATCGCGTTGGCGCTGCGCTGGCGCGCGTGCATGACCATGTCGCGATAGGTTTCGGCACGTGCCTGCTCGCACAGTTCGGTGTAGATGGTGATGTTGCCGCCGAACAGGCTCTGCAGCGCGCCGAAGAAGTTGCCGACGATCGAGCGCGAGCGCACCGTGATGCCGCGGACCACACCCACGTTGCGCACGATGCGGTAGCCGGGCAGTTCGAACGCGGTGGTGACCAGCGCGTCGTTGAGCAGGGTGACGCTGCCGCGACCGGGATTGGCGTTGGGGCTTGTGACCATGGCGGGCTCCGGGATGGGCGGGTGTTCAGCGCGTCGCAGCCGACTCGGCCGCGCGCGCGATCTCGCGCTCGGCCGGCTCGAACAGCAGCGCGGTGTATTGCTCGGGCACGAGCACGATCGCAGCGCCGGTGTCGACGTAGCGGTCGCCGTCGATCGCATCGGTGCCGCCAAAGCGCAGCTCCAGCGCATCCACGCGCAGCACGGCCTGCGGCGGCTGCAGGCCGATCCGCGCCGGATCGAGCGCACCGGCCGGGTAGCGGCGCAGCACCGGCGCGGTCGCGATCGCGAGCAGGCGCGCGACCGCGGCCTCGTCGGCGCGCGCATCGCGCGGCACGCGCATCTGCCAATGGCCGTCGATGCGCTCGAACCGGCGTGTGCCGCAGCCGCGACATTCGATGTACAGGCTGCGCGCGGTCGCGGGGTCGAGCGCGGTGAGCGGCACGTGGGCGGCGGCGCGCTCATGGCGCAGTTGCAGGTACACGCCCGCACCCAGGACGCCGCACAGCACCATCAGGATCCACTGGGCACGCTGGCGCCGGCGCATGGTCATTGGCGCCGCCGCCGCCAGGCGATGACCAGGCCCAGCAACACCAGCAGCAGCGGCAGGCCGAGCAGGAACACCAGCGCCAGCGCGGTGAGCGCAGGCTGCGACAATGCGAGCGCGCGGTCGGGCGCGCTGCGGTCGGGCACGCTGACCTGGGCATCGTCACCGAGCAGCCAGTCGAACACGCGCTGGCCCAGTTCGCGATTGCCGCCATTGCCGAGGAAACTGTTGGACAGGAAGTCGCCATCGCCGAGCACCACGATGCGCTGCTCGCGCTTGCCCGGCTGCGGCGATACCCGCGTGAGCGCGAAGCCGAGATCGAGCGGACCGGGGAGCTCGCCCGCGGCACCGTCCTGGCGGATCGTGGCCGCTTCCTCGCCCGCCTTGGGAATGTGGCCGGTCTCGTTCCATGACCGCTGGCCGCTGCGCAAAAGCGGCGCGAACGCAAAGCGCGCGCCGCTGACCTGCGCGAGCGCGGCCGCCTGCGGCAGCAGCGTGGTGAGGTCCAGTCCCGCGGTGATCGCGTGTGGCGGGTAGTCCGTCAGCGCGATGAAGCTCGGATCGGACAGGCCGAACGCCTGTCCGCCCGCATCGACCACGCTGCCCGGCAGCACGCGCACGCCGAGCGTGGCGGCAAGGCGGTCGAGCCCGCCGCCGGCGGCCAGTGCGGGCTCGTCCGGCTCGATGAGCCACAGCAGCGCGCCACCGCGGTCCACATACGCATCCAGCGCCGCAGCCAGCGCCGGAGCCAGCGCAACCTTGGGGTTGGCGATCACCACGAGATCGGTGTTGTCGGGCACCTTGCCCGTGCTCGCGAGCGGCAGCGCCACCGCATGCACGCCGCGCGCGGCGAGCGTGCCCACGAACCGGCCCAGGTCGGCATTGGCCTGGCCCAGCGGCGCCCGCTCGCCCTCGCCTTCGAGGAACGCGACGATGCGCTGGCCGCTGCGCGACAGGCGCAGCAGCGCGCTGGAAAACTCGCTCTCGCCGAGCACCTTGAGCCGCTCGCTGCGGCCGCGGTACCGCAGCTCCAGCTCGCCATCGAGCGAAATGCCGGCCTCGCGCATCGCCGCGGGATCGGCGTCGGGATCGACGAAGCGCAGCGCGAGGTCGGGCTTGGCGCGCTGGTAGCGGCCGACGAAGTTGGCGATCACCTCGCGCAGGCCGCCCTGGCTGCGCGCATAGGCCACCACCTCGACCGGACCGTCGAGCCTGGCCAGCAGCGTGAGCGTCGCCGGTGCCAGGCTTGCCGACCGCGCGTGGCTCCAGTCGCGCTCGAGGCGATACCGCGTGCTCAGGAACGCGGCGAGCGTGGCCGCGACCAGCAGCAGCAGCATGAACACCGCATAGGCCAGGCGCTGCTTCACAGGTCGGCGCTCGCGCGCAGGTCGTCGAGCCGCCGCGCCGCGAGTGCGAGCGCGACCGTGGCGAGGATGAGGAAGTACACCAGGTCGACACTCGACACGATGCCGCGCGTGAACGGTTGCAGGTGGGTCGGCAACGCGAGGTAGTTGATGCCGGCGTTGCCGATGCCCTGCATGCGCGCGCCGGCATCGACCACACTGAGCAGGCCGGTCACCGCGATCGCCGCTGCGGCCGCGAGCGCGGGCTGCGCGGCCCACGCCGAACAGGCGATGCCGATTGCGCACAGCGCCGCCGCGTAGGCCGCCAGGCCGAGCAGCGTGGCGGCGAGCTTGCCCAGGTCGAGCGTGGTGCCGAGTTCGAGCGTGAGCGGCAACAGCGCGATGAGCGCGATGAGCGCAAGCACGTAGCCGAGCGCGCCGAGGAACTTGCCGAGCACGAGCGTGGCGTTGCCCAGCCCGCTGGCCAGCAGCAGCGGCAGCGTGCCGGCGCGGCGCTCGCCCGCGATCATGCGCATCGTGAGCAGCGGCACCACGAACGCGAGCACGTTGGCGAGCGAATGCAGCAGCGGCACCGCGACCAGGTCGGTCACGCCCGGTGCGTCCTTGAGGCCGCCCAGTCGCGGCGAGATCTCCAGATAGGCTTGCAGCGCGAGCAGGAACTGCCAGCTCATGAGCGCGAGCACCACCGCGGCGAGGATCCACGCGAACGGTTGCGCCGCGAGCCGCCGCCACTCGTGGCGCGCGAGCAGGCCGATGCCGCTCATGCGGCCTCCGCCACGTCGCTGCCCGCGATCGCGAGGAAGGTGGTTTCCAGCGACGGCGCGGCGCGCTGCAGTTCGGCCGGTGCCGCGCCCGCCGCCACCAGCGCGGCGACCAGCGCGGCGCTGTCGGCGCCGGCCCTGAGGTGCACGCGCCAGCGCAGCACATCGAGTGGCGTGGCCGCGGCCACCATCGGCAGGCGCTGCCACAGCGCGGCCTCGACCGCGCGCGCGAACACCGCCTCGAAGCCCGCGTCCGCGGCCGCCGCGACCGCCCCGCAATGACGCAGCACGCCGCGATGCAGGATCGCCACGCTGTCGCAGCAGGCGGCGACGTCGGGCAACACGTGGGTCGACACGATCAGCGCGTGCGCACGACCGAGTTCGCGCACGAGTTCACGCAGCCTCAGCGCCTGCACCGGGTCGAGCCCGGCCGCGGGTTCGTCGAGCACGATGAGCGCGGGCTCGTGCACGATCGCCTGAGCCACGCCCACGCGTTGGCGAAAGCCCTTGGACAGCGCGCCCAGCAGGCGTCGTGCCACTTCACCCAGCGCGCAACGTTCGATCGCGCGCTCCACCGCGGCGCCGACCGCGCCGCGCGCCACGCCGTGCAGGCGCGCGCAGAAGGCCAGGTATTCGCGCGTGGTCAGTTCCGGATGCAGCGGCGGCGTTTCAGGCAGGTAGCCGATCCGGCGCCGCGCCAGGTGCGGGTGCTCGTACAGGTCCTGGCCGTCGAGCAGCACGCGCCCGTGACTGGGCGCGAGCACGCCGCAGGCCATGCGCAAGGTCGTGGTCTTGCCCGCGCCGTTGACCCCGAGCAGGCCGAGCGTGTGGCCACGCGTGACGGCCAGGCTCAGCTCGCGCACGAGCACGCGCGCGCCGGCGCGGCGACCGACGCGATCGAGTTGGAGTACGGGGGCGGTATCGTCCATGCAAGGTCGATTGTTGAAGCTAGTGGCCCATGCCTGCAAGCGTGCGCAAGCGCGCGCTGGCGCTATAGTGGCCTGCCCTCGTCGCTTGGCCCGCACCATGTCCGATATCCTGCTCGCGTTCGCCGCCCGTGGCCTCAGCCAGGGTTCGTGGGGCAGTTGGCTCGCCTGGCTGCTCGTTACCACCCAGCTCACGATCCTCGCGGTCACGCTGTACCTGCACCGCAGCCAGACCCATCGCTCGGTGGATTTCCATCCGCTCGTCGCCCACGCATTGCGCTTCTGGTCGTGGCTGGGCACCGGCATGGTCACGCGCGAATGGGTGGCCATCCACCGCAAGCACCACGCGCGGGTCGAGACCGCCGACGACCCCCACAGCCCGCAGGTGCACGGCATCGGCACGGTGTTCTGGCGCGGCGCCGAGCTGTACCGCGCGGCCAGCGCGCACCGCGAGGACATCGAACGCTACGGCCGCGGCACTCCCGACGACTGGATCGAGCGCCACCTGTACACGCCGCGCGCGAGCTGGGGCCCGGCGCTCATGCTGCTGCTCGACGTGGCCCTGTTCGGCGTGGCCGGTGTCGCGATCTGGGCGGTGCAGATGGCCTGGATCCCGCTGTGGGCCGCCGGCGTGGTCAATGGGCTTGGCCACTGGTGGGGCTATCGCAACTTCGAGACCGCCGACACCTCGACCAACCTGTCGCCCTGGGGCCTGTGGATCGGCGGCGAGGAACTGCACAACAACCACCATGCCTACCCCGGTTCGGCGCGCTTCGCGCTGCGCCGCTTCGAGGTGGACCTGGGCTGGATCGTGATCCGCGGCCTCGCGGCGCTCGGACTGGCGCGCGTGCTGCGCGTGGCGCCAGCGCTGGACATCCGCGCCAACGTCGGCCTGCCCGATGCCGATACCGCCCGCGCCCTGCTCGCGCAGCGTTTCCGCGTGATGAGCGAATACTTCCACGGCGTGATCGCGCCGACCCTGCGCGAGGAAGCGGCCAGCGCCGGCGCCAACCTCAAGGCGCTGCCGCGCCGCCTGCGGCGCGCGCTCGGCAATGGCGGACGCTGGCTCGACGCGGCCTCGCGCGAGCGGCTGGGTGCGTTCACCGAGGGCTGCCCGCGCCTGCAGCGGGTGTGCGAGTTCCGCGCGCGGCTGGCTGCGCTCATCGAGCGCAACGGCCGCAACGGCGACGCGCTGCTGGAAGCGCTCAGGGATTGGTGCCACGAGGCCGAGGCCAGCGGCATCCGTGCGCTGCAGGAGTTTTCCGCGCGCCTCAAGGGCTACCGCCTCGTGGGCGAGGCCGCCTGAGCGGCCGCCGCATCGGACCCGGGGTCCGACGGCAACGCCGCAGGTACGACCGGCGCGCACTTCGCCGGTTGGCGGGTGCGCATCCGCAGACGCTGCGCAGGTTGCGGAATGGAGTGCGCGGCCCCTGCGGCGGTTGACCCGCCGCGCGAGCGCCGGTCGGCACGGACCAACGAAAAAACCCGCCACGCGGGCGGGTTTGACAGGTATCACGGACGGCGGCGGGAGCGCCGCGCCGGTGCGCGGCACAACGGCCGCGCGCCGCGTTTGGGCTTACTTGATCTTGCCTTCCTTGTACTCGACGTGCTTGCGCACGACCGGGTCGTACTTCTTGACCGCCATCTTCTCGGGCGTGTTCTTCTTGTTCTTGTCGGTGGTGTAGAAGTGGCCGGTACCGGCCGAGGAGATCAGACGGATCTTGTCGCGCTTGGATGCCATGGTCGTGTACTCCTCAGATCTTTTCGCCGCGCTTGCGCAGCTCGGCGAGGACGGCGTCGATGCCGCGCTTGTCGATCGTGCGCAGGCCGTGACTGGAAACGCGCAGCGATACCCAGCGCTTCTCGCTCGGCACCCAGAAACGGCGCTCGTGCAGGTTCGGCTGCCAGCGGCGCCGGGTCTTGTTGTTGGCGTGGGAAACATTGTTGCCGGACTGGAAACTCTTGCCGGTGACTTGGCAAACCTTGGACATGGGAACCTCACGATCGTCGGTGTCGCCCTTGGCCAGGACGACGGCGGCCCGGCGGCGCATGGGCGCCTTGCGATGCCGGAAGGGCTGCAGACCGACGCGGGCGGATCGCAAGACCGGGAATCCCGCACGGGCCCGGGGGCCCTGGCTGGCTGCAGCGAGCCGGGCTTTATAGCCGAGTTTCGCCGCCGCAGCAAGTTTTGCCGGCGCGGCCGCGGCCCCATACAGGCGCGAGGCGCGCCCCGCGGCCGCCCGCGCGTTGTGGCGGTGCAGCAAACTGTTAAGCTCGGGCGTCTCCGCCGTCGCAGCCCGCCGATGCGCCCGACCAGCAGCGCCGAGTCCGAACCGACCGATCCCGCCCTGCGCGAGGACGTGCGCCGGCTGGGTGCGCTGGTCGGCCAGGTGCTGGTCGAGCAGATGGGCGAGGCCTTCTTCGCGCGCGTGGAGGCCGCACGCACCGCCGCGATCGCGCGCCGCCGCGACGGCAGCCCGCTCACCGCGCTGGCCGGCCAGCTCGCGGGGCTCGACGCCGCCACCGCGCAGGCGCTGGCCCGCGCGTTCTCGCTGTACTTCCAGCTCGTCAACGTGGCCGAGCGCGTGCAGCGCATCCGCCGCCGCCGCGCATGGCAGATCGCGGGCGCGACCCCGCAACCCGACGGCCTGCACGAAGTGCTGCTGCGCCTGCGCGAGACCGGGGTGGACGCGGCCAGCGTGCTTGCCACGCTGCCGCGGCTGGATGTCGAGCCGGTGCTGACCGCGCATCCGACCGAGGTGTCGCGGCGCGCGCTGCTGGAGAAGGAACAGGAGATCGTGCGCACGCTGATCGACGATCTGGTCGGCCCGCACACGCCCGCCGAGCGACGCGCCGGCTGGGCGCGCCTGCGCATGGCCGTGACCAGCGGCTGGCAGACCGCCGACACCACCCACGAGCGGCCGGGCGTGCTCGACGAGCTCGACCACGTCGACTACTACCTCGCCGAGCCGATCTACCGCGTGATCCCGGTGTTCTACGAGGCGCTGGAGCAGGCGATGGTCGAGGTCTACGGCACCTGCCCGGCCTTGCCGCGCGTGGTGCGCTTCGCCAATTGGGTCGGCGGCGACATGGACGGCAATCCCAACGCCAATGCGGGCACGATCGCGGCGGCGCTGCGCCAGCAGCGGCGCGTGGTGATCGCGCGTTATCGGGCCGAATGCGCCCAGCTCGCGCGACTGCTCAGCCAGACGCTCGATCGCGTCGGCGTGGGCACGGCGGTGCAGGCACGGCTGGAGGAGTACCGCACGCTGCTGCCGCAGGCCGCCGCGCGGATCCGTCCGCGCCACGCCAACATGCCCTACCGCAGCCTGCTGCAGCTCATGGGCGCACGCCTGGCCGCCACCGCCCACGACCAGCCGCACGGCTACGCCGATGCCGCGCAGTTCACGCGCGACATCGAGGCGATCGCCGACAGCCTGCGCGAGAACGCGGGCGCACACGCGGGCTGGTTCGCGGTGCGGCGCCTGCTGTGGCGCAGCCGCAGCTTCGGCTTCCACCTCGCGCGGCTGGACACGCGCCAGGATGCGCGTGCCCATGCGCGCGTGCTCGGCGCTGCGCTGGGGACTTGGCCCGCGACCGCGTCCGAGCGCGCCGCGCTGCTGGCGCCGTATGCGAGCGGCGCGCGCACGCTCGTGGTCGATCCGGCCGACCAGCCGCTGGTCGATGCCGCCGCGGTGTTCGCAACGCTCGCCGATGCGCGCGCGCGCCATGGCGATGACGCGCTCGGCCTGCACATCATCAGCATGGCCAGCTGCGTGGCCGACCTGCTCGGTGTGCTCGCGCTCGCGCGCGCGGGCCGCCTGGTGGCGGCGGACGGCCACGTGCCGCTCGACATCGCGCCGCTGTTCGAGACCATCACCGACCTGCGCGCGGCCGCCACCACCCTGCGCGCGCTGCTCGACGAGCCGGTGTACCGCGCCCACCTGGCCGCGCGTGGCGATCGCCAGGTCGTCATGCTCGGCTACTCCGACAGCGCCAAGGACGGCGGCATCCTTGCCGCGCGCTTCGCCCTGCAGCGCGCCCAGGTCGAACTGCTCGAAGCCGCGCGCGCCGCGGGCGTGCGCATCGAGTTCTTCCACGGTCGCGGCGGCTCGGTCAGCCGTGGCGGCGGCAAGACCTCACGCGCGGTGATGGCGGCGCCGCGCGGCGCGATCGATGCCCATCTGCGCGTGACCGAACAGGGCGAGATCATCCACCAGAAGTATGCGATCCGCGCGCTGGCCTTGCGCACGCTCGAACAGAGCGTGGGCGCGGTGCTGCTGGCCACGCTGCGCCCGCGCGCACCCGAGCCGCGCGAGGCGCGCTGGCGCGAACTCATGCAAGTGCTCGCGGCACATGGCGAGCGCAGCTGGCGCGAATTGCTGGAGAGCGCGGGGTTCGTCGACTACTTCCGCCTGGCCACGCCGATCGACGTGATCGAGCGCATGACGCTCGGCTCGCGGCCCGCGCGGCGTGGTGGCAACAGCCTCGACGCGCTGCGGGCCATCCCCTGGGTGTTTGCATGGACCCAGTCGCGCGCGGGACTGACCGCGTGGTACGGCGTGGGCAGCGCGATCGACGCGCTGCGCGCGAACGGCCAACTGGACATGCTGCGCGAGATGGCACGCGACTGGGCCTTCTTCCGCACGCTGCTGGAAGACCTGGAGATGCAGTTGGCCAAGTGCGACCTCGACATCGCCGAGCGCTTCTCGCAGTTGGCCGGGCCGCTGCACGAGCGCTTCTTCCCGCGAATCCGCACCGAATTCGAGCGCAGCGTGAGCGGCGTGCTGCGCCTGCGCCAGCGCGAACGGCTGCTCGCCGACGACCCACGCCTCGCGCAGTCGATCGCGCTGCGCAATCCCTACATCGACCCGATCAGCCTCGTGCAGCTGGACCTGCTGCGGCGCTGGCGCGCCAGCGAGGACGAAGACGCGGGCCTGTTCGCCGCCCTCGCCGCCAGCGTCCACGGCGTCGCGCTCGGGCTGCAGAACAGCGGCTGACACGCAGCCCGTCGGCCGACGCCCCGACGTTGCGTCGCGCGACGCCGCGCCGCCGGCTCCGCCACCGCCGCACCTGGCCGCGGTGCCGCGCTCAGGCGCCGCTGCCGAAGAACATCAGGTAGACGAGCCGGCCATTGGCGAGACTGTCGCCAAAGCCTTCGCCGGCGCTGTGCCAGAACCACGGCCGCAGCAGCACGAGACGGTTGAAGCGCATCGACGCGCGCATGGTGAGCTCCCATGCGGCTTCGTCGTTGCTGTCGTTCTCGATGATGTCCTGGTGCATCTGCCCCATCGACGCGTAGCCCATCGCGTGCAGCTCGTCCTGGTTGGTCGGGCCGCGCTCGGTGCCGGTGCGCTTGTGGCGGAAGAAGTCGGTGCCGCCCCGGCAATGCTCGGGCAGGCTCAGGTACAGGATGCCCGACCAGTGCGACTGGTCCACGTGCACGCGTGCGCGGCCGACGTCGTGCGCGAGCGTGATGCGGCACTTGGCGTGCGACTGCGGTGGATCGAGCAGGCGCAGCGGCTCGCCGAGGATGCGCGAGACCTGTGGCACGAGGCCTTCGAGCTGGATGCGCTCGAGCGAATTGCGTCCCGGAAACGCGCCGCTCTGCTCGGGATAGGTCAGGCGCAGCGCGGCCTCGCGCAATTGCAGCGGGTCGCTGAGGAAGTCATCGACGATGACGATCGAGGTGGGCATGGCGGCGCCTACAGCTCCTGCACGTCGCAGCGGCGCGAGCGCCGGATCAGCCAGGCCACGCCGCGCAGGTCGGCGATGCCGACCAGGGCGCGGCCGAGGTTGTTGTACTTGGACACGCCCGCGCTGCGCGGGCGGTGGTTGACCGGTACCGACTGCACCTGCCAGCCCGCACGCTGCATGAGCGCGGGCAGGTAGCGGTGCATGTGGTCGAAGTAGGGCAGATCGAGGAAGGCGGCGCGCTCGAACAGCTTGATGCCGCAGCCGGTGTCGGGCGTGGCATCGTGCAGCAGGCGCGAGCGGATCGCGTTGGCCCACTTCGACGCCCAGCGCTTGCTGCCCGAATCGCGCCGGTGGACGCGCCAGCCCGCGTACAGCTTGGTCGCGTTCGAGTCGGCACCATCGCGAATCGCGAGCAGGCGCGGGATGTCGGCCGGATCGTTCTGGCCGTCGCCATCGAGCGTGGCGATCCACGGCGCGCGCGCGGCCTTGACGCCGGTGCGGATCGCGGTGCTCTGCCCGCACTGGGTCAGGTGCGCGATCACGCGCAGTTCCGGCGTGGTGGCCTTGAGCTGCGCCAGCAGCGCGCGCGAGTCATCGCTGCTTGCATCGTCGACATAGACGATCTCGAAGCGGACGTGGCCGCGCAGCGCGGCGAGGATTTCCGCGACCAGGCTCGGGATGTTGTCGCGCTCGTTGAACACCGGCACGACCACGGACACGTCGGGCATCGACTCGGGCCGACAGCGAAAGGGCCGCGATTATCGCGCAAGCGGTTCGGCCGCGGCGAGCGGCGCGACGGCCGCGGCGGGAACCTCGCGCGCGGCGATGCGCGGGCCCTCCAGCGCGGCGCGCCAGGCCGCCTCGATCGCGGCAAACGCATGGTCATCGTGCGCAAGCAGGACCAGCGCGCCGTCGGCGACCGGGACGATGCGCCCGACCAGGCCATCGCGGCGGAAATCGACGCAGGCATCGACCTTGCGCCCGCGCAGGTAGAGCACGCTCACCGGCCCATCGGGCGAATCCATGACCATGTGCAGACCATCGCTGCCACCGACTTCGCAGCCGGCGATGTAGGCCACCGCGGCGGGCGGCGGCGCGAGCAGGTGCAGGCCGTGGGCCGCGAATGCCGCGCTCACGCGCTCGCGCGGCAACGGCGGACCGGCGCGCAGCGCATCGACCTCGTGGCCGCCGGTGACATGCGCGGTGGCCTGCGCCGCGAGCGAATGCGCATCGCGCCAATGGGCGATGCCCAGCGCCAGCGCGAGCACCGCCGCGGCGGCGAGCGCAAACCAGCGGCGGGGGGCACGCGGCCGCGCCGGCGTGGCGGGTTCGCGCCGCT
>QUBV01000029.1 GCA_014338185.1 Lysobacterales bacterium
CGTCCAGACGCATGCTCAAGGCGATGCGCCCGCGCTGCAGGTCCACCTCCATGACCTTGACCTTGACGATGTCGCCGGCCTTGACCACCGCGCGCGGATCACGCACGTACCGGTGCGACAGCGCCGACACGTGCACGAGTCCGTCCTGGTGCACACCGATGTCGACGAACGCACCGAACGCGGCCACGTTGCTCACGCGTCCTTCCAGCACCATGCCGACCACGAGATCCTTGGGTTCGTGCACGCCCTCGGCAAAGCTCGGCGCGACGAAGTCGGGGCGCGGGTCACGGCCGGGTTTTTCCAGCTCGCGCAGGATGTCGCGCACGGTTGGCAGGCCGAAGCGCGCATCGGTGTAGTCCTCGGCACGCAGGCTGCGCAGCAGCGCGCCATCGCCGATCAGGGCCTGCGCCGTGCGCCCGTTGGCGGCGGCGATGCGCTCGACCACGCCATAGGCTTCCGGGTGCACGCCGCTGGCGTCGAGCGGGTTGGCGCCGGCGGCGATGCGCAGGAATCCCGCGCACTGCTCGAAGGCCTTGTCGCCCAGGCGCGGCACCTTCCTGAGCGCGGCGCGGCTGGCGAAGGCGCCGTGTTCATCGCGGTACCTGACGATGTTGTCGGCCACGCCGGGCGACAGGCCGGCCACGCGCGCGAGCAGCGAGGCCGAGGCGGTGTTGACCTCGACCCCGACCGCATTCACGCAATCCTCCACGCGCGCGTCCAGCGCGCGCGCGAGACGATGCGGATTGACGTCGTGCTGGTACTGGCCCACGCCGATCGCCTTGGGGTCGATCTTGACCAGCTCGGCGAGCGGGTCCTGCAGGCGCCGTGCGATCGACACCGCGCCGCGCAGCGACACGTCCAGTTCGGGAAACTCCTCCGCGGCGATGGCCGAGGCCGAATACACCGAGGCGCCGGCCTCGCTCACCACGAGCTTGGCCAGCCGCCGCTGCGGCGCGAGCGTGCGGATGAGTTCGGCGGCCAGCTGGTCGGTTTCGCGCGAGGCGGTGCCATTGCCGATCGCAATGAGATCCACGCCATGGCGCAGGCACAGCGCCGCGAGTTCGGCCAGCGCCTGCTGCCACTGCCGGCGCGGTTCGTGCGGGAACACCGTGCTGGTCGCGAGCAGCTTGCCGGTCGCATCGACCACCGCGACCTTGACCCCGGTGCGGATGCCCGGATCGAGCCCCATCACGGTGCGCGCACCCGCGGGCGCGGCCAGCAGCAGGTCCTTGAGGTTGTCGCCGAAGATGCCGATCGCGGCTTCCTCGGCCGCCTCCCGCGCGCGGGCGATGAGGTCGAGCGTGAGCGACAGGTGCAGCTTGACGCGCCAGCACAGGCGCGCGGTCTCCAGCAGCCAGGCATCGGCCGCGCGTGCACGCGCGGCAAATCCCGCATGCGCGGCCACGCGCGCCTCGGCCTGCGCATGGCCCTGCCCGGCGTCGACGCCGGGCGCGAGTTCGAGCGCGAGCACGCCCTCGTTGCGCGCGCGCAGCAGCGCGAGCAGGCGGTGCGAGGGAATCTTGGCGATCGGCTCGGCGTGGTCGAAGTAGTCGCGATACTTGGCGCCCTCGGCCTGCTTGCCTTCGATCACGCGCGCAACGATCCGGCCGTTGCACCACATCCATTCGCGCAGCGCATCGACCAGCACCGCGTCCTCGGCCAGCGTTTCCATGAGGATGTGGCGCGCGCCATCGAGCGCGGCCCTGACGTCGGCGACGCCGCGGTCGGGCGCGACGAACGCGGCCGCGCGCAGCTCGGGCGCGAGCGTGGGATCCTCGCGCAGCGCCTGCGCCAATGGCCCGAGCCCGGCTTCGCGCGCGATCTGCGCCTTGGTGCGGCGACGCGGCTTGTACGGCAGGTAGAGGTCCTCAAGCCGCGCCTTGGTGTCGGCGGCGAGGATGCGCTCGCGCAGCTCCGCATCGAGCTTGCCCTGCTCCTCGATGCTCGCAAGGATCGCGCTGCGCCGCTCCTCCAGCTCGCGCAGGTAGCCCAGCCGTTCCCCGAGCAGGCGCAGCTGCGTGTCATCGAGCCCGCCGGTGGCTTCCTTGCGGTAGCGCGCAATGAACGGCACGGTGGCGCCTGCGTCGAGCAGGTCGATGGCCGCCTGTACCTGTGCGGGCTGCGCTGCGATGTCCTGGGCGATGCGTTGTTGGATCGACAGCATGGGATGCGCTCTCCTGCGCGGCCAGCCAAAAAAGGGGCCGCTTGCGCGGCCCCGTGGCGATGGTAGCAGTGGCCCGCAACGCTGCCGAGACTTGCGGCGCGACGCGACCTTGCGGCAGGCGCGCTAGCGCGCGGGGCGGCGTCCGGTCGCGCGCGCGGGCACCACGCGCCACAGCTGCGGATTGGCGTCATCGAAGCCGTTGCGGAAGATCACGTCGCTCACCGCGGCTTCCAGTTCGAGGCTGGCGATGTTGTTGTTCGAATCCGGATCGGTGATCGGTCCGCTCACCACCGCAGCCATCGAGTTGGCGAGCGTGCCGCTGTAGCCGCTCGCGACGCTGCCATCGACTGTGAAGCTGAGCTGGCTGCTCGCGGGCAGCGTCACCGCACCGACGATGCTGCCGCTGCCGCCGGCCGGACAGCTGGCGCCGCCGCTCGGTGTGCAGGTCCAGGTCGGCGACTGGTAGGCGGCGGGGAAGGTGTCGACGAGCGTCGCATTGGCCGCGGCCGGCCCCGCATTGGTGACCACGATGGTGTACTGCAGCGGCGCGCCCGCGGTGTAGGCCGGCAGGTTCGCGCTCATGGTCACGCCGACGTCGGCGGTGGTGGCCACGGCCGTGCAGTTGACCACGGCGCGGATCACCCAGTCGCCCTGCACACCGGCCAGGGCACTGTTGATCCACCCACCGGGGTTGGCAAAGATCACGTTGCGCCCCGCGGTGTTGCCGTCGACGTCGCGCACCACGCTGGGATCGACAAATTGCTGGGGCGTTTGCGCAAATTCCAGCGCCACCACCACGGTCTCGTTGGCCGCGACCGGCACGCTCAGCGGCAACGTGTTGTTCTCGTCAAGGTAACGCCATTCGTTGAGCGCGTTGTCGTTGAGTACCGGGCCGAGGATTTCCTGGGCCAGATCGCCCGGCTGCGGGAAGCTGCCGCTGCGATAGATGTTGATCGCGTTCTGGATCGAGGCCGCGGAGGTGCCCGTGGGCGAGCGCCAGAACACCTGCGCCGCGACGAGGTTGCCCTCGCACGGACTGGTGAGCCACGCACCGGCCATTTCCCCGCCGATGAAGCCCCACACGATCGCGGCACTGCCGAAATCGACGAGCGAATCGTTCTTGAGCGTAACCTCGGCCGCGCCCACGCCGCCGCTGAACGCACAGGCCAAGGCCATCCACACGTGCTTGCGCATGTTCATCCTCCCGGTTTCCCCTCGACGATCGACAGCGTGACAGCTCGCCGCCCGCGCCGGCGTGACGCACGTCGCACGGACCGCACCGCTAGAATAGCCGGCCCCGGTAGCGAGTGTCGCCGCATGTCCGAAATCCCCGCCTGCCCGCTGTGCGGCATGGAACACACCTATCCCGACGGCGCCGCGTACATCTGCCCCGACTGCGGCCACGAATGGCCGCAGCAGGCCGCGGCCGAGGCGGCGGCCGGTCCGCGCGTGCGCGACTGCAACGGCAACCCGCTCGCGGCCGGCGACAGCGTGGTGGTGATCAAGGACCTCAAGGTCAAGGGCTCGTCGATCCCGCTCAAGCAGGGCACCGTGATCCGCAACATCCGCCTGGTCGAGGACGATGCCGAGCACATCGAGGGCCACTCCGAGCGGATCCGCGACCTCGTGCTCAAGACCTGCTTCCTGCGCAAGGCCTGAAGGCGCATGCGCGGCGTCAGTAGCTGATCACCGTGCGGATCGAGTGGCCATCGTGCATGAGCGTGAAGGCCTCGTTGATGCGCTCCAGCGGCAACCGCGCCGAAATGTACTCGTCGATGTGGATCTCGCCGGCGAGGTAGCGCTCGACGTAGCCGGGTAGCTGCGAGCGGCCCTTGACGCCGCCGAAGGCGCTGCCGCGCCACACCCGGCCGGTGACGAGCTGGAACGGACGCGTGCGGATTTCCTGCCCGGCGCCGGCCACGCCGATGATGATCGATTCGCCCCAGCCCTTGTGGCAGCACTCCAGCGCGGTGCGCATCACCTCGACGTTGCCGATGCACTCGAACGAGTAATCCACGCCGCCGTCGGTGAGGTCGACGATCACCTGCTGCAGCGGCACGCCCGCGTGGTCCTGCGCGTTCACGCAGTCGGTCGCGCCGAGCTGGCGCGCGAGTTCGAACTTGGCCGGATTGCGATCGACCGCGATGATGCGGCCGGCCTTGGCCAGCACTGCGCCCTGGATCACCGACATGCCGATGCCGCCGAGGCCGAACACCGCCACGCTCGCGCCGGGCGTGACCCTGGCGGTGTTGAGCACCGCGCCGATGCCGGTGGTGATGCCGCAGCCGAGCAGGCAGACCTTGTCCAGCGGGGCGGCCGCATTGATGCGCGCCAGCGCGATCTCGGGCAGCACCGTGTACTGCGAGAAAGTGCTCGTGCCCATGTAGTGCAGGATCGGCTTGCCGTTGAGCGAGAAGCGCGAACTGCCGTCGGGCATGAGGCCCTTGCCCTGGGTCACGCGGATCGCCTGGCACAGGTTGGTCTTGCCCGAGCGGCAGAACTTGCAGTGGCCGCACTCGGGCGTGTACAGCGGAATCACATGGTCGCCGGGCCTGACGCTGGTCACGCCCGCGCCGACTTCCTCGACGATGCCGCCGCCCTCATGGCCGAGGATCACCGGGAACAGGCCTTCCGGATCGTCGCCCGACAGCGTGAACGCGTCGGTGTGGCACACGCCGGTGGCGACGATGCGCACCAGCACCTCGCCCGCGCGCGGACCCTCGAGGTCGACCTCCTCGATCGACAGCGGCTGGCCTGCGGCCCAGGCCACGGCGGCGCGCGTCTTCATCGGCAATCCTCCGGCAACGGCAAAGGGCCACCATAGCGCGATCGCGCGAGCCGGCTCAATCGCCGGCGGCGTGGCGACTGCGGATGTAGCTGAGCAATTGCCACAGCTCGGCGTCGTCGAACAGATGACCGAAGCCGGGCATGTCGCCGCCCTGCCCGTCATGGCCGCCGCGCGGCACGCCGCGCGCGCGCAGCCGCACGCTGCCATCGCGCAACAGGAAGAACAGCGTGGTGTCGTCGGCGCCATACACCCATGCGTCGTTGACCAGCGACGGGCACATCGCGCCCGTGAGCTGGCGCCCATGGCAGGTCACGCAGGCGTGCTGCGCGTACAGCTTGGCGCCGGCGGCGATCGCCGCGGGATCGTGCGCGAGCGGATTGCGCAGCTCGGGCAGGCCATGGGCGGCGAGCGCGCCGGTCGCGCCCAGCGGCGGGTCGCTGCCGCGCTGGCCGGGCGTGCAGGCCGCGAGCAGCACGAGCGCCGCCGCGCCCGCGCCACGCAGGCACCGGCGCCAGCCCGTGCGCGGCTCAGGCCAGCGCCTGCACGCCATCGATTTCCACCAGCAGCTCGCGTCGGCAGATGTCGCCGGCGAGGATGAGCACGCCCGCGGCGCGCGGCACGCGCGCGGCAATCGCCTGCGCCACCGCCGCGCCATCGCGGGCATCGCGCACATAGGCCTTGAGCAGCACCTGCTCGCCGAAGCGGCCGTGCGCGGCCTCGACCACGTGGTCGAGGTTGGCGAAGGTCTCATCCAGCTGCGCGGCGAGGTCCTCGTCGTGCAGCGAGGCATGCCCGACCACCGCGGCGGTGCCGGAGATGAACAGTTGCGCCGCGTCCGAGCGCATGGCGCGCGCGAAGGTCGGCGCGGTCGGGCCGTACTGGCGCGGATAGCGCCAGGCGCTGAGCTGGCGCGGATTCTCGATGCGCACGCCGGGGCTGCGCGCGGCCAGGCCGTACACCAGCAGGCGGCCGCTGCGCCCGTGGCCGCCGATCGCGCACGCGGCCGGATAGCTGCCGTCGCGCAGGCAGGCCATGCCCCGCGCGCGACCCGCGCAGAAGCGCCGGTAGCGCTCGGCATCGCCGGCGCCGAGGTTGATCGCATCGAAGTAGTTCCACAGCCGCAGCCAGTGTGGCGTCGCCCGCGCCTGCACCCACGCCAGCAGTTCGCGGTAGGCGGCATGCGCGGCCTGCTCGATGTCGCCATCGACCTCGGCCAGTTCGATCGCCGCAAACAGGTAGTCGTCGTCGCTGCTCCAGCGCAGCGCGCCCTCGCGGCCGTGGCGCACCGGGCCGCGGCCGCGCCACACCTCCAGCGGTGCCGGCGACAGCGGCTCCAGCGCCACCCGCACCACGCGCGGGTCGTCGGGCGCGACCCAGCCGCCGCCGAAACCGATCACCGCGAGCACGCGCTCGTCGGCGAGCAGCGCGCGCGCATCTTCCTGCCGGTAGCTCAGCTCCAGCGGCGGCAGGTTCGGCAGAGGCAGGTGCGATGGCAACGACATCGAAAGACGCGGCAACGGCGCGAAATCGGCCGCGGATGATACACTGCCCGGCCCGCGAGCCACCTGTTTTCGCCAGCAAATCACATGGATACGACCCATCCGTCCAGCGCGCCCAGCCAGTCCGCGGCCGAGCACGAACTGGCCCAGCTCATCGTGGCCAGCCTCAACATCGACTGGATCCAGGCCGATGCGATCGAACCCGAGGCGCCGCTGTTCGGCGACGGCGCGCTGGGGCTGGATTCGATCGATGCGCTCGAGCTCGCGCTGGCGGTCTCCAAGCGCTACGGCTTCCAGCTGCGTTCGGACAATCCCGACAACAAGCGGATCTTCGGCAGCCTGCGCGCGCTGGCCGCGCACATCCAGCAGCAACGCGGCGCCGCCTGAGCGCGGCGCGCGGCGACCGGCAGCTCCACGCGCATGAGCGCCGCCAGCCTGCCCACGCCCGACTCCGCGGCGCGTCGTGGTCGCCCGCGCGCGCTGCTGGTCGCGCTCGCGCTGTACTTCGTGCTCATCGCCCTGGCCGGCGCGCTCGTGCGCAGCGGACTGGCCGCGCTTGCGGTGGTGGTGCTCGGCGCGGGCGTGCTGTGGCCGGCGCTGCGACGCGGTCACGCCGCGGCCTGGGCCGGCCTGGCCGCATGCGCCGCGCTGGCGCTGTGGTGTGCACTGCATGGTGCGGGTTGGCTGCTGGTCGATGCGCTGCCGGTCCTCGTCAACCTCGGCCTGTGCGCGCTGTTCGCCCGCACGCTGCGGCGCGCGCGGCAGCCGCTGATCGCGCGCTTCGTCGCGATCCTCGAAGGCCCCGCGCGGGCCGCCGAGCCGCGCGTGGCGCGCTACGCGCGCGCGCTCACGCTGGCGTGGGCGCTGGTGCTCGGCCTGCAGGGCCTGCTGCTGGGCATGATCGTGCTGGCGATGCCGCAGGGCGTCTTCGATGCGCTCGCGCTGCCCGGGCCGCGACTGGCCGCACCGGGCTGGCGCTGGTACCTGCACGTGGGCAGCTATGGCGTGGTCGGCGCGTTCCTCGTGCTCGAATACGGCTATCGCCGCTGGCATCTGCGCGGACTGGCGCATCCGTCCTTGCCCGCGTTCCTGCTCGCGCTGGTCCGGCAGTGGCCGGCGCTGCTGCGCAGCCTCGGCGAGCCCGCGTCGCGGGGGCGGCCGTGAGCGGCGCGGGCGCGCTGCGCACGCGGCTGTGCATCGCGGCCGACCATCCGAGCCTGCCCGGCCATTTCCCGGGACGGCCGGTGGTGCCCGGGGTGGTGCTGCTCGATCGCATCGCCGCGCTCATCGAACAGGGCGGCGCGGGCCGCCTCGCGCGCCTGGAGGTGGTCAAGTTCCTCGCCCCGGTGCTGCCGGGCCAGGCCTGCGAATGCGTGGTCGAGCGCGACGCCGCGCGCGTGCGCTTCGAACTCGTGCGCGACGGCGCGTGTGTGCTGCGCGGCAGCGGGACGCTGGCATGAGCGAACACTGGAGCGAGCGCAAGGAAGGCGGCGGCCGGTTCGCGATCTGGCTCATCCGCGGCATCGGCCTCAGGCTCGGGCGCCCGGCCGCGCGCGCGCTGCTGTACCCGATCACGTTGTACTTCTTCCTGCGCCGCCCCTACGAGCGGCGCGTGTCGTACGCGTTCCTCACGCGCGTGGAAGGGCGCCGACCCAGCGCATGGCGCGTCATGCGCCACATCCACCGCTTCGCGGGCACGCTGCTCGACCGCGTGTTCCTGCTGGCGGAGCGCTACGCGCGCTTCGACGTGCGCATGCACGGGCTCGACGAGCTCATCGCGCGCATGCAGCGCGGGCGCGGCGTGTTGCTGCTGGGCGCGCACGTGGGCAGCTTCGAGGTGCTGCGCGCGGCCACCATCGGCCATCCCGAGGTCAAGTTGCGCGTGCTGCTGGACGTGCACAAGACGCCTGCGCTGACCCAGCTGCTGCATGCACTCAACCCCGCGATCGGCCATGGCGTGATCGACGCGGGCCGGCCGCCCGGCGAGATCGTGCTGGCGCTGGCCGAGGCGCTGGCCGAGGGCGCCCTGGTCACGCTGCTGGCCGACCGCGCGCGCGCCGACGAGCGCTGCGTGACTGTCGAGTTCTGCGGCGCTCCGGCGCCGCTGCCGCTGGCGCCGTTCGCGCTCGGCGGCATCCTCAAGGTGCCGGTGGTGCTGTGTCTGGGCATGTACCGCGGCGGCAACCGCTACGATCTGTACTTCGAACCGCTCGCCGATGCGCCGGCGGCCGCGCGCGGGCAGCGCGCGGCGGCCGCGCAGGCGCTGGCGCAGGCCTACGCGGCGCGGCTCGAACACCATGTACGCCTCGATCCCTGCAACTGGTTCAACTGGCATGACTTCTGGAATCCGCAAGGCCGCGGCGTCGATGCTGCTGGGCCCGGCGTTGATGCTGGCGCCGACCACGCGCGCAGCCGCGCCTGAAGCCACCGGCGCCGCGCACATCGTCGCCGCGCTCAAGCGTGAGGTCGGCGCGAGCACCGCCTACAGCGAGGTGCGCTTCTCGGGCCTGCTCGACCGGCCGCTGATCCTGCGCGGGGAAATGCAGTACCTCGGCCCGGGCCGACTGGCCAAGCGCGTCGACACGCCCTATCGCGAGCGCACCACGGTCGAGGACGGCAGCGCCACGCTGCAGCGGGGCGAGCGCCCCGTGCGCCGGCTCGAGCTGGCGCAGGTGCCCGAGCTCGACACCTTCCTGCGCGGCTTCTCGGCGCTGCTGGGCGGCGATGCGGCCGCGTTGTCGCGCGACTTCACGTTGCGCGCGAGTGGCGATGCGGCGCGCTGGCAACTCGAACTCACGCCACGCGATGCGCGCCTGGCGCGGCGCATCGCCTCGATCCGCGTCGACGGCGCGGGCAGCGAGCCGAGTTGCTTCCGCACCCGCGAGGCCGACGGCGACGAGAGCGTGCTGCTGGTCGGGCCGCTCGCGGCGACACCGCTGCCGGTGCGCGTGTCACCGCAGCGGCTCGATGCGCTGTGCCGCGGGATCGAGCGATGAACGCGCCGCACGCGACAGGTCGCGGGTGCGCACATGCGCACTGAGGCGCGTCGCGCACTGCTGCTCGGCGCCTGGCTGCTGGCGCTGGCCGGGCTGGGCGCATGGGCGTGGCAGGGCCTGCGCATCGGCACCGACCTGCGCAGTTTCATGCCGCCGCCGCGCACCGCCGACCAGGCGTTGCTGCTGGAGCAGATCGGCGAGGGGCCGGGTTCGCGCCTGCTGCTGATCGCGCTCGAAGGCGCCGACAGCGCGCAGCTGGCCGCGCTCAGCCGCGGCCTCGTCGCCGCGCTGCGGGCCGATGCGCGCTTCGAGCAGGTGTTCAACGGCGCGCTCGATGCCGAGGCGATCCCGCCACACTGGCTGCCCTACCGCTGGCTGCTCGCGCCCACGCTCGATGCCCACGCGCTCGATGCGGCTTACCTGCGCGAGGAGCTCGCCCAGCGCGTGGAGGACCTCGCCTCGCCCGCGGCGACGCTGCTCAAGCCGTGGCTCGCGCGCGATCCGACGCTGGCCACGCTCACGCTCGCGCAGCGCTGGGCACCGCCCAAGGCGCCGGCGATGCGCGACGGCGTGTGGTTCGCGCGCGATGGCGCGGCGCTGCTGCTGGCGCAGACGCGCGCCCCCGGCTTCGATCCGGCCGCGCAGCGCGAGGCGATCCAGGCGCTGCAGCAGGCGTGGGCCGGCTTGCCCGGCAGCGACCAGGCACGGCTGGTGCTGAGCGGGCCGGGCTGGTTCAGCGTACTCATCGACGCGCGCACGCGCGCCGAGGCCGATCGCATCGGCGTGGCCAGCACGCTCGGCTTCGTGCTGCTGCTGCTGCTGGCCTATCGCAGCCTGCCCGCGCTGCTGCTCGGCGCGCTGCCGGTGGTGAGCGGCGCACTCGCGGGACTGGCCGCGCTCGCGCTGTGGTACGGGCAGGCGCATGGCATCACGCTCGCGTTCGGCTTCACCCTGCTCGGGGTGGCACAGGAATACCCGCTGCGTGTGCTCAGCCATCGCCGCGCGGGCGAGGATGCGCTGGCCAGCGTGCGTGTGCTGTGGCCGTTGCTCGCGACCGCGATCGTGTCGGCCGCGATCGCCTACCTCGCGTTCTTCGCCTCGGGCGTGCCCGGTCTGCAGCAACTGGCGCTGTTCACCATCGTCGGCCTGCTCGCGGCGGGCCTGGCCACGCGCTACCTGTTGCCACGCGTATTGCCCACGCGCTGCCGCGACGTCGAGGCCACGCCCGGGCTGGCGCGCGCCACGCGCTGGCTCGACCGCGTGCCGCGGCCGCGCTGGCTGCCATGGCTGCTGGCCGTGGCCGGCGCGGTGGTGCTGTGGCTCGCGCCCGGCCCGCTGTGGCAGAACGACCTGGCCGCGCTCACCCCGGTGCCACCCGAGCTGCTGCAACGCGACGCGGCCCTGCGCAGCGAACTGGGCGCGCCCGATGTGCGCTACCTGCTGGTGCTGGAGGCAAGCGATGACGACGCCGTGCTCGCGCTGTCCGAACGCATCACGCCGCAGCTCGATGCACTGGTCGCGCAGGGCGTGCTCGATGCGGTGGAATTGCCCAGCCGCTACCTGCCCAGCCTCGCCACCCAGCGCGCGCGCCAGGCGCGCCTGCCCGATCGCGCCACGCTGCAGGCCGCGCTCGCCAGCGCCAGCGCCGACCTGCCGTTCCGGCACGGCCTGTTCGAGCCGTTCGTCGACGACGTGCAGGCCGCGCGCGAACTGGCCCCGCTCACGCCCGCGGCCTTCGCCCGCAGTCCGTTCGGCGCGCGGCTGGCCTCGATGCTGGTGCCGCGTACCCACGCCACGCTCGGCCTGGCCGCACTCGCGGGCGTGCACGATGCCGCGGCCCTCGCGCACTGGGCGCAAGGCAGCGGCGGCAAGGTGCGCCTGCTCGACCTCAAGGCGGCCTCCGAATCACTGGTGGCGGCCTGGCGCGAACGCATCCTGCAGGCGCTGGGCGTCGCGCTGGTGCTGCTCGCGCTCACCGTGGGCGTGGCGCTGCGCAGCCTGCGCCGCGCCTGGCACGTGCTCGCGCCGATGACGCTGGCGACCTTGCTGGTGGTGGTGGTGGAACGTGCCTGCGGCATTTCGCTGTCGCTGTTCCACCTCGTCGCGGTCACGCTCGCGGCCGGGCTCGGCCTGCACTACGCGCTGTTCTTCGAGCAGCGCCCGCGCGATGCCGCCGATGCGCGGCGCACCCTGCACGCGACGCTGGTGTGCGTGCTCGCGGCACTGCTCGTGTTCGGCCTGCAGGCGCTGTCCACGCTGCCGGTGCTGCGTGCGATCGGGCTGACCGTGGCGCTCGGCGTCGCGTTCCACTTCTGCCTGTCGATCCTCATGGCGCGCGGCCGACCATGAGCCTGGCGCGCGAACATTGGGCCGGCCTCATCCCGCACGCGGGCGTGATGTGCCTGCTCGACGAGGTGGTGGCATGGGACGCGATCGGCCTGCATGCGCGCACCCGCTCGCACCTGCGCCACGACAACCCGCTGCGCAGCGACGGCATGCTGCGCGCGCTGCACCTGTGCGAGTACGGCGCGCAGGCGATGGCCGTGCACGGCGGCCTGCTCGCGCAGGCGCAGGGCCGACGCGCCGCACCGGGCTACCTGGTGTCGCTGCGCGAGGTCACGCTCGCGCTCGCGCGCATCGACGACCTGCCGCAGGCGCTGGAGGTGCACGCGCGGCGCCTGCTCGGCGGCGACGGCCACTGGCAGTACCAGTTCCGCATCGAACACGCGCACGCGCCGATCGCGAGCGGGCGCGCCGCGGTCATCACCAGTCCAGGGCCAGGTCCAGGCTGAGGCTGCGCCCGGGCTGGCGGTACAGGCTGAGGTCGTGGACGGTGGGCGTGGCGCCGCGCAGGCTGGCCCAGTCGAAGTAGCGGCGGTCGGTCAGGTTGCCCAGCTGCAGGTTCAGCCGGGCCTGCTCGACAGGCTGCCACCACAGGCCCAGGTCGAGGCGGGCGTAGCCGGCCGGGCGGTACAGCGCTCCCGCGCTGGTGTCGACGCGCTGCTTGCGGCTCACGCCGGTGAGGCCGAGCTGGCCGCCGTAGCGCGGATCGGGGTCGAAGCCGATGACGAGGCTCGCGCGCGCCGGCTGCACGCTGTTGAGCGGCTGCCGCCGCGCGGTGTCATCGCCATGGCCCGCGCTCGCGCGCAGTTCGGCGAACCAGCCCTGCAGCCGGCCGCGCCCGACGCCGGCCTGCCAGCGCGCCTCCAGCTCCACGCCGCGGATGCGCGCGCGGTCGCGGTTGACCGACTGGAACACCTGCATGCCGGTGGCCGGGTCCACGCCCAGGTTGGCGCGCGATTCGATGAGGTCGCGGAAACGGTTGTCGTACAGCGCGACGCTGGCCTGCCACTCGTCCTGCTGCCAGCGCCAACCCGCCTCCAGGCCGATGCTGGTCTCGGCGCGCAGGTGCGGATTGGGTGCCACGCGGTAGTTGAAGGTCGGCAGGTACAGGCCGATGTTGACGTCGGAGAACGGTGGTGCGCGATAGCCGCGTACGGCCTGCAGGTAGAAGGTGTGCGCGGCGCGGGTATGGCGCAGGCCGAGCTTGGGCGTCCAGCGCGTGCTGGCGATGCTGGCCAGCGGCTGGGTCGGGTTGTCGGCGAGCCACAACGGATCGCTGCGCGCCTGCATGCGATAGCGCTCGCCGCGCACGCCGGGCACCAGCGCCCACTGTGCGCCCAGGCTGATTTCGTCCTGCCAGAACACGCCCGCCTCGCTCACGCGCGACAGCGGGAAGTCGCGCACCGGCAGCTGTTCGCCGAGCACCACATGGGTCCAGGCGCCGCTGTCGAGGTTGGTCTCGCGGCCATCGCGTACGCTGCGGTAGTCATGCCGCGCAAGGTCGATGCCGTACACCTGCCAATGCGACAGGCCGAGCCAGTCGCCACGCGACTGCGCCACGAGCTTGGCGCCCGTGCTGTCCTGGGCCAGGTCGAAGCGTCGTTCGCGCAGCGTCGGATGGCGGGTCTGCGCGTCGGCGAGGCGGTACTGGGTGGTCGCCTGCGCGGTGGCGGCGAGCTGGTGGTAGACGAGCAGGTCGAGCGAATCGAGCCATGTCCACGGCTGCTGCCACTGCGCGGCCAGGCTTGCGCGGCTGCGCCGCCAGCGGTCATCGCCGTCGAGCGCGCTGGTGGTGACATAGCGGCCCGGCCCGAACACCAGCGACTGCACATCGGTCAGGTGTCGGCCGCGCACGGCTTCGAACGTGAGCGTGTAATGACCGGCGCCACCGGCATCATGGCCGAACTTGGCGAGCAATCCGTCGCGGCGCGTGCTGGCGGGATTGGCCGGCATCTCGCCCGCACCGGCGTTGTTGTCGCTGGCATGGCCGTCGCGCCGCGCGACCTGCAGCAGCGCGCTCCATGCGCCGTGTTCGGCCGCGACATGGGCCGCGGCGAGACGGCCCTCGTCGCGTCCGTCATAGCCGAGCCGGCCGCCGACGCCGAACTCGCGGCCGTGACGCAGCAGGTCGGCGGCGGTGCTCGTGGTGTAGGCCACCACGCCGGCCAGCGCCTTGCTGCCGTACAACGTCGAGGCCGGGCCGCGCAGCACCTCGATGCGCTGGATCGCGAGCAGGTCGACGAGGTCGCGGCCCGCGAACGCGAACTGGCCGACGCTAAAGGCATCGGGCAGCGGCACCCCATCGACTTCGATGCTCACGCGGTTGCCGTCCAGGCCGCGCAGGTTGAAGCCGAGCCGACCGAAACGCGCCGCGTCGGCGGGCACCGCAAGCCCGGGAATGAGCCGTTCGAGGTCGCCGATGTGGGCCACCCCGGCACGCTCGAGCTGGTCGCGTTCGACCGCGCTCACGCTGCCGACCACCTGGCGCAGCGGTTCGGCGGCGCGGCTGCCCACCACCACCACGGTATCGAGCTCGGTGGTGGTATCGCCGGCGGGCGCGGCGGCAAGGACCGGCAGGGCGCAGCTCAAGGCCAGCACTGCGACAAAAGGCGACAGGCGGGAACGGGTCATCACGGATATGCTGCGAAGGTAGGGCTGACGCAACGCGCGTGGTGTGTCACGGTGTGCGGCAACCCGGAGTCGTCGGCGTCGCCCGTGGCTGCGGGCGCCGCGCCATTCTCGCCGGAAACGGGACGATTGTGCACGGGGTGTTGGGGGTACCAGGGTTCACCTTGAGGGGACAACGAGAGAGGGCATCATGAAAGCCAAGCCATGGGTTGTAGCCATCTGCATGATGTGGGGCGCCGGCGCGATCGCCGACGACGTGGTCAACGAACGCCTGCCCATGCAGGGCAATGAGCAAGGCCAGGTGGTGTACAACGCCAACTGCGCCGCCTGCCACCAGCCCGATGGCAAGGGCCTGCCCGGCGCGTTCCCGCCGCTGGCATCGTCGGACTTCCTGAGCTCGCGCAAGCCGCTCGACGTGGCGAGCATGGTGCTCAAGGGCATCAGCGGCGAGATCACGGTCAACGGCGTCAAGTACAACAACCTGATGCCCGCGCAGAGCCACCTGTCCGATGCCGAGATCGCCGCGGCAATCAACTATGTCTATTCGAGCTGGGGCAACAAGGGCGCACCGATCACGGCCAAGGACGTGTCCGGCCTGCGCAAGCAGCTGGCGGTGAGCACCGACAAGGCCCAGGGCCAGGTCCATCCCGACACCACCAAGGCCGAAATGGCCTTCGGCGGCGCGCCGCTGGCGATGAGTGGCAGCAAGGCCGCCGGCGATGAGGAAGCGGCCGCACGCGGTCCGCAGCTGAGCCCGGCGGAGTTCACCGAGGCCACCGAAATCTACTTCCAGCGCTGCGCCGGCTGCCACGGCGTGCTGCGCAAGGGCGCCACCGGCAAGCCGCTCACGCCCGACATCACGCGCGCCAAGGGCACCGACTACCTCAAGGCGCTGATCACCTACGGCTCGCCCGCGGGCATGCCCAACTGGGGCACCTCGGGCGACCTGACGGCCGCGCAGATCGATGTGATGGCGCGCTTCCTGCAGCTGGATCCGCCCGCACCGCCGGAGTGGGGCATGCCGGAAATGCGCAACAGCTGGAAGGTGCTGGTGCCGGTCGAGCAGCGCCCGACCAAGAAGGAAAACAACTACAACATCGACAACTTCTTCGCGGTCACGCTGCGTGACGCGGGCGAGATCGCGCTCATCGACGGCGATACCAAGCAGATCGTGAGCATCGTCAAGACCGGTTACGCGGTGCACATCTCGCGCCTGTCGCATTCGGGCCGCTATGTGTACACGATCGGCCGCGACGGCAAGATCGACCTCATCGACCTGTGGATGAAGGTCCCCGACCGCGTGGCCGAGATCAAGATCGGCCTGGAAGCGCGTTCGGTGGAAACCTCCAAGTACAAGGGCTTCGAGGACAAGCTCGCGATCGCCGGTGCCTACTGGCCGCCGCAGTTCGTGATCATGGACGGCCCCACGCTGGAGCCGATCAAGATCGTCTCCACCCGCGGCCCGACCGTCGACACCCAGGAATACCATCCGGAACCGCGCGTGGCCGCGATCGTGGCCAGCCACGAGCACCCGGACTTCATCGTCAACGTCAAGGAAACCGGCCGCGTGCTGCTGGTGGACTATTCCAACCTCGACGCACTGTCGATCACCACGCTCGACGCGGCGCGCTTCCTGCACGATGGCGGCTGGGATTCGACCAAGCGCTACTTCCTCACCGCGGCCAACAACTCCGACAAGATCGCGGTGGTCGATTCGCGCGAGCGCAAGATGGTCGCGCTCACCGACGTCGACAAGATCCCGCATCCGGGCCGTGGCGCGAACTTCGTGCATCCCAAGTTCGGTCCGGTGTGGGCGACCTCGGCGCTGGGCAACGAGAAGGTGACGCTGCTGGGTACCGATCCGGACAAGCACCCCGAACACGCCTGGAAGGTGGTGCAGGTGCTCAAGGGCCAGGGCGGCGGTTCGTTGTTCGTCAAGACCCATCCCAAGTCGCGTAACCTGTGGGTCGACACCACGCTCAACCCCGACGCCAAGCTGTCGCAGTCGGTGGCGGTGTTCGACATCGACAACCTCGACAAGGGCTACACCGCGCTGCCGATCGCCGAATGGGCCAAGCTCGGCGAAGGCGCCAAGCGCGTGGTGCAGCCCGAGTACAACGCCGCCGGCGACGAGGTGTGGTTCTCGGTGTGGAACGCCAAGGACAAGAAGAGCGCGGTGGTGGTGGTCGACGACAAGACCCGCAAGCTCAAGAAAGTCATCCGCGATGATCGCCTGATCACGCCGACCGGCAAGTTCAACGTGCACAACACGGTCGGCGACATCTACTGACCGCAGGCTGCCGCACGCAAGGCGCAGGTTCGCAAGGACCTGCGCCTTTTTTTGGCCGCAGCGCGCTGCGGCCGTGTCCGGATCCGTGGTGCTTCAGCCACACTCGCAGGTGCATCAGCCGCTGCAGCGGCCGCAACGCCCGCTTGGCCCCGGAAACACCACGGGCCGGCATCCACGCACACTTGGACGGCTCGCGGGCCCGCGGGGCCGGCTGCGCCAAGGCTTGCCCTCGCGCACGCCCGGCTGCGGGCTGATGCCGCCCGCGGGTCACCGGCGCGCAGGTTGCCTTGGCGGGGGCCGGCTCCCGGAAAGGCGACTCTGACCCCGGGTCAGTTGTCGAAGCCGTTGCTGAAGATGTGGTCGTCCCACTGCGCGCGACAGGCTGCACCGCCTCCTTCGATGCGGATGTTGTCGACCGCCCAGCCGTCGTCGTTGACCGACACATCGCTCTCCAAGCGGAAGCGCAGCCGGAACGCGCTTGCGCCGTTGGCGCCCGCGGGCAGGTTGATCCGCTGCGAGCGCCAGTCGGACTGGCCGTTGCACGAGTACAACGCGTTCCAGCTCGAACCGCCGTTGCTGCTGTACTCGACGCGACCGAAGTCATACCCCGATTCGGTGGCGCAGCGGTCATCGAAGGTGAGCACGAGATCGGTGTAGCCGCCCAGGTTGATGCTGGCCGAGGTGAGCGAGCTGTTGAGGTTGTTGCCGTAAGCAGGCGTGTTCCAGGCATGGCCCGCGTGCCCGCCGACATTGGTCTGGATCACCCACGGCGACTGCGCGGTCCAGCCGCCAGCGCCGTGTTCGACGTCATCATCGAGCACGGTGCAGGCCGGGTACAGCAGGAAATCGTGGTTGACCGTGGCGCCGGCCGCGAGGGCCACGCCGGTGAGGCTCTCCGCCAGGTGGCGTGGCGCGCTCACCTGCGCATTGAAGCTGGCCGGGTAACCATGCACCCGATAGTCGCCGGTATCGGCCGCGCTCGTGGCCGCGTGGGACTGGCCGCCACCCGTGAGCGTGATGCGCGCGGCCAGCGGCGCGAGCGTGACGCGATCGCGCACCTGGCCCTGGAGCGTGCCGACACTCGCGCCATCGACGATGTCGAACTGCGCGGCGTTGGGCGTGCCCGCGTTGCCGGCGACGTCGCTGCCCTGCACGTGCACGAGGTGGCGCCCCGGTGCGAGCGCGCTGGTGTCGAGCACGCCGTGCACCGTCTCGACCGGCGCATCGAAGGCGCCGTCGCTGGCCGCGAGCGCGAGCGGCACGGCGCCCGACTGCCACGGCAGACGGTCGATGCTCATGCGCGCGCTGCCGATGTTGCGGACCGTGCCGGGCACCGGGTCGACCGCGATCGACTGGTTGAAACGGCTGTCGTCGATGCGCGCGCTCACGGCCACGGCATCGCCGGCGACCACGAGGTCGGAGCCGACCGCGATGTCGAGCGCATCGGGTCCGGCCGGCAGCTGGTAGGGTGCGTGCAGGCTGCGCGCCACGTAGCGCAGCGCCGCGAGGTTGGCCGGCAGCGTGAACGATTCGAAATCGCCACAGGGCTGGAAGAAGTCGACGCCGTCGAGTTCGATCGTGTAGGCCGGCACGCCGAGCAGGCCGTACATCGTATCGTCGGTGGTGCCGTCGGTCGGGTACAGCGTGTCCGACTGCTGCGGCGTGTAGCCGTTGTGCCAGGCCAGGCGCCGGCCCAGCGTGCGCAATCCGCTCTGGTTGGGCGCGCCACTGGAGGTGTCGCCCCATGGCCACAGCACCATGTCGGCATTGCTGTGGATGTCGAAGAACACGCCGGTGGTGTCGGCCGGCGCCGCGGCCCCGCCATCGCCAGCGGGATTGGCCGGATGCATCGCGCCGGCACGGCGGTCGGCGAACACGCCGCCGCTGCACACGCCTGCCGCGGTGCAACTGCCGGCCACGTACTGCACGATGTTCTGCGTCTCGGGTTCGGACATCGGCGTGGGACCACGGAAGGTCTCGTTGCAGGGATTGCCGCTGGAGCCCTGCCCGCCCGTGATGTTCCAATGGAACGGAAAGTTGCGGTTGAGGTCGACGCCCGGCGAACTCCCGCAGGAACCGTTGATCGTGTCCATGTTCTTGCGCTGGTAGACCTCGCCCTCGGCCACCTTGCGGCCATCGGGATTGGCCTGCAGCACGAGGCGGAAGTCGTTGTGGTCGACCAGCCAGGTCGCTTCCGGGTCGGTGCCGTAGTTGTCGACCAGCCATTCGCCAAAGCGCGTGGTGAGCTCGGCCGGGCCGTATTCGCGCGCATGGATCGAGCCGAGCACGACCATCGCCGGGCGCTGCGGATCGCTGGCCGCGGTCGCGAGATTGGTGATGCGCAGCGCGCGCATCTCGTAGCCCTGCGTCGGATTCTGGGTCTTCTTCCAGCTCGGGCCGATCGAATCGATCTCGACGATGCCGGGATGTGCCGCGGCGAGCGAGTCCATGCTGGCGTAGGTTTCCTCGACCGTGCGATAGCAGGCGTATCCGGGAATCGACTGCGTGCCCGCATCAGCATGCTGCGCGGCGATGCGCGCACGCTCGTAGGCGTGCAGGCGCGCGCTGGCCGCGAGATCGACCTGCAGCCGGTCCAGTCCGGCCGCACGCAGCGCGGCTTCGCCTTGCGCGTCGGTGAGCACGCGCACGCGCTGGTGCTTGCGGTCCACCTGCACGTGGTCGAATTGCGCCGCGGCCCGCGCCAGCGCGGCCGTGTCGGGATAATGCGCATCGACGATCCAGTGGCTTTCGACCGCGTCCTGGGCGTGGGCTGCGGACAGGACGAAGGCGAGGGTGAGGACGAGCAGGCGTGGCTGTGGCATGGTGGATCCCCGGCAAAGCCCGCGATCATACGCCCGCGGGCGCCGGCCACGTGCCAACTGCCGCACATTGCCGCGCGCGGCGCCCATGCGGCACTGCAGCGTGCCGTCCGCTGCGGAGCGGGACGTCTGGCACGCGTGCGGCGGCTCGGCAGCCACCTATGCTGGAACCATCGTGATCGTTGCGAGACTTGCCATGAAGCCTTCGTTGCGCAGCCTGTGCCTGGTCGTCCTGCTTGGCGCACTCGCCGCCTGCGGTGAGTCGACACCGCCCGCGACACCGCCCGCGACACCGCCCGCGACACCGCCCGCGGCACCGGGCGCGACGCCCGCGCCTGCGGCAGCGGCCAAACCCGTGCTCGGCAGCTTCGGCTTCGACGTCGCCGGCATGGACCGCAGCATCGAACCAGGCAACGACTTCTACGGCTACGCCAACGGCCACTGGCTCGCACAGACGCAGATTCCGGCCGACCGTTCCAGCTACACCAGCTTCAGCATGCTCGCCGAACGCGCACTGGCCGACACCCGCGCGATCCTCGAAGCCGCCGCGGCCAGGACCGATGCGGTTGGCGAGGAGGCGCAGATCGGCGCGTGGTACGCCGCGTTCATGGACGAGGCCGGCATCGAGGCACGCGGGCTCGCACCGCTGCAGCCCACGCTCGCGGCGATCCAGGCCATCCACGACAAGACCGCACTGGCACGCGCGCTCGGGCAGTCGCTGCGCGCCGACGTGGACCTGCTCAACGCCACCGACTACTACACCTCCAACCTGTTCGGGCTGTGGGTCAGCGCCGACCTGTTGCAACCGGGCCACTACGCGCCCTACCTCGTGCAGGGCGGACTGGGCATGCCCGACCGCGATTTCTATCTCGAAGGCGGGCGCATGGCCGAACTGCGCACGCAGTACCTGGCCTACATCGCGCGCCTGTTCGAGCTGGCCGGCAGCAGCGAGGCCGGCGCGCGCGCGCAGCGCGTGCTCGCACTGGAAACCGCCCTGGCCCGCGTGCACGCGAGCCAGCTCGACACCAATGACGTGCGCAAGGGCGCCAACGCCTGGGCCATGGGCGACTTCGCGCGGCGTGCGCCGGGGCTGGACTGGGCCTCGTTCTTCGCGGCCGCGGGCCTGCAGCACCAGCAGCGCTTCATCGTGTGGCAGCCGCGCGCGGTCAGCGGCATCGCGGCGCTGGTGGCGGCGCAGCCGCTGCGCGCATGGCAGGACTGGCTCACGTTCCATGCGCTCGACGACGCCGCGCCGTACCTGCCCAAGGCCTGGGCCGATGCCCATTTCGCCTTCCACGACACCGCGCTCGCGGGTACGCCGCAACAGCGCGAGCGCTGGAAGCGCGCGGTCGATGACACCAACGCCGCGCTCGGCGAGGCGGTTGGCAAGCGCTATGTCGAGCGCCACTTCCCGGAACCGGCCAAGCTGCGCGCCGAGGCGATGGTGCGCAACGTGCTGGTCGCATTCGGCCACCGCATCGATGCGCTGGAGTGGATGACGCCGCAGACCAAGGCGCGCGCCAAGGCCAAGCTGGCCGGCCTCAAGGTCGCGATCGGCCATCCGCTGCACTGGCGCGACTACGCTGCGCTGGAGGTGCGGCGCGACGATGCGCTGGGCAATGCGCGCCGTGCGGGCCTGTTCGAGTACCGCCGCAACCTCGCCAAGCTCGGGCAGCGGGTCGATCGCGACGAGTGGTTCATGCTGCCGCAGACGGTCAATGCGCTGAACGTGCCGCTGGAGAACCGCCTGATCTTCCCGGCCGCGATCCTGCAGGCGCCGTTCTTCGACGCCAACGCCGACGATGCGGTCAACTACGGCGCGCTCGGCGCGGTGATCGGCCACGAGGTCAGCCACAGCTTCGACAACTCCGGCGCGCTGTTCGACGAGAACGGCAAGCTCGAAGACTGGTGGACGCCACAGGACTTCGAGCATTTCGCCGCCGTCGGCAAGCGCCTGGCGGCGCAGTTCAGCCAGTACCAGCCGCTGCCCGACCTCGCGGTCAACGGCGAGCTCACGCTGGGCGAGAACATTGCCGACGTGGCGGGGCTGGCCACCGCATTGGATGCGTACCACCTGGCCCACCCGGGCGCGGGCGAGGTGCTCGACGGCTTCACCCCGGACCAGCGCCTGTTGCTGGGTTGGGCGCAGGCCTGGCGCGGCAAGATGCGCGAGCCCGCGCTGCGCAACGCGCTGCTCACCAACGTGCACGCGCCCGGGCGCTATCGCGCGCTCACGGTGCGCAACCTCGATGCGTGGTACGACGCCTTCAAGGTATCTCCGCTCAACTCGCTGTACCTGTTGCAGGACAGCCGCGTGAGGGTGTGGTGAACGCGCGCCGCTGACGCGGCCGCGGCCCACGCGCGGCCACGGCCGGCTGCGCAACGGCCGTGAAAGCGGCGATGATGTGGCCCCGGCCACAGCGGATGCCTGCAATGAAGCAACGACGCGCACTCGTCACCGGCGGCAGCGGCGACATCGGCGGTGCGATCGCGCGCACGCTCGCGGCGCGTGGCTGCGCGCTGCTCGTGCACGCGCACAGCGCGCCAGAGCGCGCACAGGCGGTGGTCGACGCGATCCGCGCCGCTGGCGGCCAGGCGCAGGTGCTGTGCTGCGACCTCACCGACGGCGCCGCCACGCGCGCCGCGCTCGAGGCCGAACTCGCGCAGGGCGCGATCGACATCCTCGTGCACAACGCCGGCATCCACGACGACGCGCCGCTGGCCGGCATGGGCGAGCAGCAGTGGCGGCGCGTGATCGACGTGAGCCTGCACGGTTTCTTCCATGCCAGCCAGCCGCTGCTGCTGGCGATGGCGCGCCAGCGCTGGGGCCGCGTGGTGGCACTGTCGTCGGTGGCCGCGGTGCTGGGCAATCGCGGCCAGGCCAACTACGCGGCGGCCAAGGCTGGCCTGCACGGCGCGGTGCGCTGCCTGGCGCGCGAGATGGCCGCGCGCGGCATCAGCGCCAACGTGGTCGCGCCGGGCGTGATCGAAGGGCGCATGAGCGAAGGCCTGTTCGACGCCGCGCAGCTCAAGGCGCTGGTGCCGGCCGCGCGCATGGGCCGGCCCGACGAGGTGGCCGCGCTGGTCGCGTTCCTGTGCTCGGACGCAGCGGCCTACATCAATGGCCAGGTGATCGGCATCAACGGCGGCATGGGCTGAGCGGCCACAGGATGCGCGGTCCGGGCGCGCGCCCGCGGCCGGCGACCACGTGCTGCGCGCAGCATCGTCGCAGGATCTGAGACGCGCGCGCGCGATACCGCGCCATCGTCCCTGCGGAGCCTGCGATGTCGAGCGTCGATGCCACCCCGAGCGGGCTCGCGCCCTCGCCCATCGCTCGCCTGATCGAGCGCTGGTCGCAGCGCCATGGCGAGTGCATCACCGGCCACGTGCGCCGGCCGGCACAGCCGGCGCGCTGGTGCGAGTTCCCGCGCGGGCTCGCGCCGGCGCTGCGCGCGGCGCTGGCCGCGCGCGGCATCGAGCGCCTGTACAGCCACCAGCGCGAGGCCTGGGACCATGTGGCCGCGGGCGAGCACGTGGTGGTGGTCACGCCGACCGCCTCGGGCAAGACGCTGTGCTACAACCTGCCCGTGCTCGCCGCGGTGCACGCCGACCGCGCCAAGGCGCTGTACCTGTTCCCGACCAAGGCGCTCGCCCAGGACCAGGTCGCCGAACTGCTCGAACTCAATGCCGCGGGCACGCTCGGCCTGCGCGCATTCACCTTCGACGGCGACACGCCCGCCGACGCGCGCCAGGCGGTCCGCCTCAAGGGCGACATCGTGGTCAGCAACCCCGACATGCTGCACCAGGCGATCCTGCCGCACCACACCAAGTGGGCACAGTTCTTCGAGTCGCTGCGCTACGTGGTGATCGACGAGGTGCACAGCTACCGCGGCGTGTTCGGCTCGCATGTGGCCAACGTGATCCGCCGGCTCAAGCGCGTGTGCGCGTTCTACGGCGTGGCGCCGCGCTTCATCCTGTGCTCGGCCACGATCGGCAATCCGCGCGAGCACGCCGAGGCCTTGCTCGGCGAGCCGGTGCATGCGATCTGCGACAGCGGCGCGCCGTGCGGCGAGCGCCACGTGCTGCTGTGGAATCCGCCCGTGGTCAATCCCGACCTGGGCATCCGCGCCTCGGCGCGGTCGCAGTCGATGCGGCTGGCGCGGCACACCATCCGCGCGCGGCTCAAGACCATCGTGTTCGCCCAATCGCGGCTCATGGTCGAAGTGCTCACCAAGTACCTCAAGGACGTGTTCGACCACGATCCGCGCAAGCGCGAGCGCATCCGCGCCTATCGCGGCGGCCACCTGCCAAGTGAGCGGCGCCACACCGAGCGAGCGTTGCGCAAGGGCGCGCTCGACGGCGTGGTCAGCACGTCGGCGCTGGAACTGGGCGTGGACATCGGCGCGCTGGATGTGGCGATTCTCAACGGCTTTCCCGGCTCGATCGCGGCCAGCTGGCAGCGGCTGGGACGTGCCGGACGGCGCCAGCGGCCCGCGCTGGGCGTGCTGGTGGCCAGCAGCGCACCGCTGGACCAGTACGTGGTGCGCCATCCCGAGTTCTTCGCCGCGGCCACCCCCGAGCACGCGCGCATCGCGCCGGACCAGTTGCTGATCCTGCTCGACCACATCCGCTGCGCCGCGTTCGAGCTGCCCTTCACCAGCGGCGACCGTTTCGGCGACGGCGTGGTCGACGATTTCCTGGCCGTGCTCGCCGAAGCGGGCGTGCTGCACCAGGAAGGCACACGCTGGGACTGGATCGCCGACAGCTATCCGGCCGGTGCGGTCAACCTGCGCGCGGTCGCCGATGGCAACTTCGTGGTGGTCGACCGCAGCGACGGCAAGCACACCATCATCGCCGAGGTCGACTACTCCAGCGCCGCGCTCACGCTCTACGAAGGCGCGATCTACCTCGTGCAGTCGCGGCCGTGGCAGGTCGAGCGCCTCGACTGGGTCGGGCGCAAGGCCTTCGTCACCGCGACCCATGCCGACTACTACACCGACGCGATCGACTACACCCGGCTCAAGCTGCTCGCGCGCTTCGATGGCTGCAACGCCGGCCAAGGCACGTGCCATCACGGCGAGGTGCATGTGGTGCGCCACGTGTCGGGCTACAAGAAGATCCGCTACTACAGCCACGAGAACGTCGGCTACGGACCGGTCAACCTGCCCGACCAGGAACTGCACACGACCGCGCTGTGGTGGCAGCTCGCGCAGCCAGTGCTCGAAGCCGCGTTCGCGAGCCGGCAGGATGCGCTCGATGGCTTCCTCGGCGCGGCGCATGCCCTGCACACGGTGGCGCGCGTGCGCGCGATGGCCGAGGGCCAGGACCTGCAGAAGGCGGTCGGATCGGGTGATGCGGCGGGATTCGCGAGCCGCGACGGCAACGGCCGCGGCCAGTGGCGCAACGCACATGGCGAGGCGGTGCCCCTTGCCGAGGCCGGCAGCTTCACTCCCACGCTGTTCCTGTACGACAACTTCCCGGGCGGCATCGGTCTGTCCGAGCCCTTGTACCGCGCCGCGCCCGAGCTGGTGCGCGCGGCTCTGGAACTGGTCGAGGCCTGCGACTGCAACGGCGGCTGCCCGGCCTGCATCGGCCCGGTCCTCGCCAGCGACACGCCGCAGCCGAGCCAGGCCGAGCTGGCGGTCGCGGTACTGAGCCTGCTGGCGGCATGAGCACCTTGAACGACCGGCTCGCGCGGCTGCGCGTCGAGGCCGGCGCCGGCGCGCTCTCCACGCCGGCGCCGTTGCTGTGCGCGACGACCCCGACGCCGCGACCGCGCGATACCTTGCGCGCACTGCTGCACGCGCGCGAACAGCGGCGTGCAGCGCCGCGCCCCGTGCTGGCCGCACCAGCCGGTGTGGAAGTCGCCGCCGGCGTGTACCTCGTCGAGCGCACGTTCGCCTACGCGGCCAATCCGCGACTGATGCTGCCGTGGCTGGCGCAGGCGCCGATCGAACGCTCGCGTCTGGTCTGCTTCGACACCGAGACCACGGGTCTGGCCGGCGGCGTGGGCACGCGCGCGTTCATGATCGGCGTCGCGCGCTGGCGCGCCGACCGCCTCACGGTGCGCCAGCTCTATCTCACGACGATGGCGGGCGAGGCGGCGATGCTGCGCCTGTTCAACGCCTGGCTCGACCCGGCAGCGATTCTCGTCAGCTACAACGGCAAGAGCTACGACGCGCCGCTGCTCAAGGGGCGTCTGCGCCTCAACCACGTGGATCATCGCCTCGCCGAACTGCCGCACCTGGACTGGCTGCATCCGGTGCGGCGGCGCTACCGTGGCGTATTCGAGAACTGCCGCCTCGCCACCATCGAACGTCAGGCGCTGCGCATCGTGCGCGACGACGACCTGCCCGGTGCGCAGGCACCGGCGGCATGGCTGGCCTTCCTGCGCGGTCAGTCGAGCCGTAACCTCGCCCGCGTGCTCGACCACAACCGTCAGGATGTGGTCACGTTGATGCGTCTGTCCGACCACATGACCGCGAGCGACCCGGCTGCGCCGTGACGTGGCGGGCCGCTGCCGATCGCACCACGGTCGCGCGCAAGCGCGGCGAAGCGGCCGAACTCGCCCTCCCTGCGATTGGCGCGCGGCCGCATCGCGGCATCGCACCATGCATCTGCCGTGTCGCTTCGGCAGAATCGGTCGGTCGCACGAGCGACGACCTCAGCGGAGAGTGGCGTGACAATCGAATCGATTCTCGTGTTCCTGGTCGTGGGTGCGGTGGCGGGCTGGCTCGCGGGGCAGATCGTCAAGGGTCACGGCTTCGGCCTCGTCGGCAACATCGTGGTCGGCATCGTCGGCGCGTTCATCGCAGGCTGGCTGCTGCCGACGATCGGGCTCTCGATCGGTGGCGGCATCATCGCTGCGATCATCAATGCACTGGTCGGCGCGGTGATCCTGCTGGTACTGATCGGCTTGATCAAGCGAGCGTGAGCTGGCGCGGGCGGAAGCGACATGGGCCGGGCATCCGGCCCTTGTTTCGTTCTGGTGGCGCGCATCACTTTTCGATGTCGATATGCGCGAGCTTCCTCAGCCTCGGCATGCCGACGATGAGGGTCGGGCGCTGCAGACCGCGCCGGGTGAACTCACTCGACTGCCCAAGCGATGCCTGGGGCAGTCGAGTCCGGTGGGCGATTTCCTGCGTTGCGACGCGCGGCCCGATCAGCAGCTTCGCGCGCGACTGCGTTCAGATCGCGTAGTACATCTGGTACTCGAGCGGATGGGTGGCGGCGCGGAAGCGCGTCACCTCGGCCATCTTGACCTCGATATAGGCGTTGATGAAATCGTCGGAGAACACGCCGCCCGCGGTGAGGAAGCCGCGGTCGCGGTCGAGCGCCTCGAGCGCCTGGTCGAGCGAGGCGCACACGGTCGGGATGTTCTTCTCTTCCTCGGGCGGCAGGTCGTACAGGTCCTTGTCCGAGGGCGCGCCCGGGTCGATCTTGTTGAGGATGCCGTCGAGGCCGGCCATGAGCAGCGCGCTGAAGGTGAGGTAGCCGCTGTTCATCGGATCGGGGAAGCGCACCTCGATGCGGCGCGCCTTGGCGCTGTGCACGAACGGGATGCGGCAGCTGGCCGAACGGTTGCGCGCCGAGTAGGCGAGCATCACCGGCGCCTCGAAACCGGGCACGAGGCGCTTGTAGCTGTTGGTGGTGGAGTTGGCGAAGGCGTTGATCGCACGCGCATGCTTGAAGATGCCGCCGATGTAGTGCAGCGCGGTCTGCGACAGGCCGCCGTAGAGATCGCCCGCGAACAGGTTGTGGCCGGCCTTGGCCAGCGACTGGTGCACATGCATGCCCGAGCCGTTGTCACCCACGATCGGCTTGGGCATGAAGGTCGCGGTCTTGCCGTGCTCGTGAGCGACGTTCTTGACCACGTACTTCAGCGCGAGCAGTTCATCGGCCTTGCGCAGCAGGGTGTTGAAGCGCGTGCCGATCTCGCACTGGCCTGCGTTGGCAACCTCGTGGTGGTGCACCTCGACCACCTGACCGATCTGTTCGAGCACCTTGCACATGCGCGCGCGCAGGTCCTGGAAGCTGTCCACCGGCGGCACCGGGAAGTAGCCGCCCTTGACCCCGCCGCGATGACCGTGGTTCTCGCCGGCGAAGGACTTGTGGGTCGACCACGCGGCCTCCTCCGAGCCGATCTCGAACGCGACATGGCCCATGTCGTTGCGGTAGCGCACCGAGTCGAAGATGAAGAACTCGGGCTCGGGGCCGAAGTAGGCGGTATCGGCGATGCCGGTGGACTTGAGGTAGGCCTCGGCGCGGCGCGCGATCGAGCGCGGGTCGCGCGCATAGGCCTGCATCGTGCTCGGCTCGAGCACGTCGCACTGCAGTACCAGCGTGCGGTCGGCCATGAACGGATCGACGAAGGCCGCCTCGGGATCGGGCAGCAGCACCATGTCCGACTCGTTGATGCCCTTCCAGCCCGCGATCGATGAGCCGTCGAACATCTTGCCGTCCTCGAACAGCGACTCGTCGACCGAGTGTGCGGGATAGCTCATGTGGTGCTCCTTGCCGAGCATGTCGGCAAAGCGCAGGTCGACGAACTCGATGTTGTCTTCCTTGATCTTCTTGAGCAGGTTGGCGACGGCGGTCATGGCAAGGCTCCGGGGGCAGGACGGGAAGGGACGGCGACTCTTCAGCAAGCAGCGTGCCAGCGACATCGGTCCCGCCAGCCGCGCTGGAATGCGCCGTGGGCCGCGGCACCCGCCTGAAACGCATCATTGTGGTGCGCATGTCGCACCACTTAGGTGCATTTGTCCACCTGCGCGGGCGGCGCGGCCGGTACCGCCTAGAATGCACGGTCCGCCGCCACCGCCCGCGCCGTGTCCGACCTCGCCGCCACGCTCCTGCTCGGCCTCATCGAAGGCATCACCGAGTTCCTGCCGATCTCGAGCACGGGCCACCTGCTCATCGCCGAGCGCTGGCTCGGCGCGCGCTCGGACGTGTTCAACGTGGTGATCCAGGCCGGCGCGATCCTCGCGGTGGTGCTCATCTATCGCGAGCGGTTGTGGCAACTGGCGGGCGGCCTCGCCCAAGCACGCAACCGCGACTATGCGCTCAAGCTCACCTGCGCCTTCCTCATCACGGGTGTGCTCGGGCTGGTGGCGGCCAGCCGCGGCTTCAAGCTGCCGGCGACCGTGACCCCGATCGCGTGGGCACTCATCCTCGGCGGCGTGTGGATGATCGGCGCCGAATGGCTGGCCGCGCGGCGGCCCGAGCACGCGGCCATCAGCTGGCGCGTGGCGGTCCTGGTTGGACTCGCACAGGTGGTGGCGGGCATGTTCCCGGGCACTTCGCGCTCGGCCGCGACGATCTTCGTGGCGATGCTCGCGGGCGCCAATCACCGCGCCGCCGCCACCGAGTTCGCATTCCTCGTCGGCATCCCCACGATGTTCGCGGCCAGCGGCTACGAGCTGTACAAGGCGATCCGGCACGAGGGCCTGCACGAGGACTGGAGCGCGCTCGCGCTCGCCTTCACCACCTCGCTCGTCACCGGCTTCGTCGCGGTCAAATGGCTGCTCGGCTACATCCGCAGCCACCGCTTCACGCCGTTCGCGATCTATCGCATCGTGCTGGGCGCGCTGCTGCTCGCGCTGCCCGCCCCCGCCTGAACGCCGGCGCGACCCTCAGCCGCGCAAGGCCGGGTTGAGCGTGTAGGTGCCGGTCAGCGTCGCGGTGGCCAGCACATGGCCCTGCAGTGCCGCGCGCAGCTGTGCGAGGTCGAAGCCGGGTGCGAGGTCGAGCCGCGCGACATCCAGCGCATGCACGCTGAAGCAATAGCGGTGCACCAGCGCATCGTTCCACGGCGGGCAAGGCCCGTCGTAACCCAGGTAGCGGCCGGCCATGTCGGCATCCGTGGCGAACCAGCCCGTGTAGTCGTTGCAGCCCTGCACCGAACCGGACGGGCCGGGCGGCGCGGCCTTGCCACGCGCGACGATGCCATCGGCGCAGGCGCCCTGCGCGAGTTCGTACACCTCGGGACCGATGTTGGCGATGAGCCAATGCACGAACTCCACGCGCGGCAGGCTCTCGGGCACCGTGCGCCCGGCCTGGTTCACGTCATCGCCGCGCGAGGGCACGTCGATGTCGATGCAGGTGATCACGAACGAGCGCGTGGCGGCGGGCGCCCCGCTCCAGGCCAGGTGCGGGCTGCGGTTGGCCGACAGCACGCAGGCTTCGCCCGCGCTGCCGGGCTGGCCGAAGGCGAGAACGGCCGGGATCGGCGCGCCATCGCGGAAATCATTGCTGTGGAGCTGCATCACTGTCCTCCCGTGACCGGCGCGGCATCCAGGCGCGCGAACGCGCCCGCGAGGGCCTCACCATAGGCTGCACCGTGGCCCGGCGCAAAGCGCGTGCGTGGCAGGCGCGCGAGGCGCCGCGCCTGGGCCTCGAAGTCGATGCGGCCGAGGCCGAGCCACTGCGCCAGTGTGCGTGCGGCCGGCCCCTCGCCCGTGAGTTCGTCGGCGCGCAGCACCAGCCGGCGCGGCTCGTCGAGTTCGGCGCCATGGGCAATGTGCGCACGCGCGCGCACGAGCCAGTCGGCGCACGCCTCGACCTCGGCGCAGGCAAAGCCGTCGACCCAACCGAAGCCGAGCCAGTTGACCAGCGCATCGCGCGGCTCGGCGTCGATGATGAGCAGGCGCGTGCCCGGCATCGCACGCCGAACCAGCGCCAGCAGGTGCGCATCCCAGCGCGGCAACCAGTCGACGATGGGCCGGTCGATCGCCATGCCCGTGCTCGTGAGCGGATGCAGGTAGCGCTGGCGCAGCGCCTCGCGCGCGGCCGCGTCGAGCTCGCCGCAGTAGTGCTGGAACCGCGGGTGGTTGAAATCGTCGGGTCGTTCGCGCGTGCTCGCGCGCCCGCGCAGCACCTGCAGCTCGCCCTGGTCGGCCAACAGCGCCGCCACCTGCTCGACGCCACTGCCCGGCACGCCCAACAGCAACACCGGCGCCTGCGCCCACGGCGCGTCGACCGCCTCGGCCAGTGCCGCAGCGAGCTCCGGTCGCGGCGGCGCCAGCGGTGGCAGCGACTGCGGCAGGCCACGCTGCGCCTGGGCGAAATGCGGCACGGCGGCCGCGTACTCGCCGGCCGCATCGTGCAGCATGCCCAGCGCTCGCTCGCGCTGGCGCGCCTGCTCGTCGTCGAGCTGCGCATGGGCCAGACCGTCGAGCGTGGCGCGGGCGGCGGCGAGCTCGCCCGCGCGCGTCTGCGCGCGCGCCAGCACCAGCCGCGCATCGACCTGCGCGGGATCGAACGTAAGCGCACGCTGTGCCTGCTCCAGCGCCTGCTCCAGCTCGCCCACACGCTCGGCCAGCAGTGCGCTGCGCGCCTGCGCGAGCGCATCGGCCGGCCGCCGCCGCACGATGATGTTGCGATCGGCCAGCGCCTCGGCATGGCGCCCCAGCGCCACCAGCACGTCGGCGCGGATCTCGCGCACCTCGTCGTCGTCAGGCACGCGCGCGAGATAGTCGCCGAAGGCGTCGACCACCTCGTCATTGCGGCCGAGCGCCGCCAGCGCCACCGCGAGCATGCGCGTGGGCATCTGCTGGCGCGGATCGATCGCGAGCGCGGCGCGGTAATGGCCGACTGCGTCGGCCATGCGGTTCTGCGCGCGCGCGACGTCGCCCAGGCCGACCTCGGCCCGCATCTCGTAGCCCGGCAGCGGCAGCAGGTGCCGGTAGTGCGCCTCGGCCTCGCCGGCGCGGTCGGCGTGCATGAGCACCTCGGCCACCCAGGCATGCGCCTCGTGCAGGCGCGGTTCCAGTTGCAGGCTGCGTTCGAGCGCCTGCAGCGCGAACGCGGTCAGGCCCTTGCGTGCAAAGGTCTGGCCGAGCAGGAACTGCGCGGCGGCGTTGTCGGGCAGCAATTCGACCGCGCGCGTGAGATAGCGCAGCGCCGCGTCCCAGTCGCCGCGCAGCGCCATCACGTTGCCCAGTCCGGTGAGCACGTGGCCGTCCTCGCCCGCGCGCAACGCGGTGCGGAAGTGGCCTTCGGCGAGCTGGTCGTTGCCGTCGTTGAGCGCGAGCTGGCCCAGGCCGAGGTGGGCGCCGATGAGGTTGGGGTTGAGCGCGAGGGCACGCTGGTAGCCTGCACGCGCCTGTTCGGTCTTGCCGTTGACCTGGCGGGTCGAAGCCAGGCTCAGATGCAGGTCGGCCTCGGCGGGGCGCGCGTCGACCGCGCGCTCGAACAGCGTCTCGGCCTCGACGCTGTCACCGAGCAGGCGCCGCGCCACCGCGAGCATGTACAGCGCGTCGACGTTGTCGGGCTCGGCCGCCACGATCGCCCGATAGCCGCGCTCGGCTTCGTCGAGACGACCCTGTCGCTGCAGGTCCATGGATTGCTTGAGCGTGAGCATGAGGCGGCGGGTCCGGATGATGCGGGGAAAGGGCGCTCGCGTACGAGCGCGGGGTGAACGCGAAATTATGCCTCATGCGGCCACCGCCGGCCGTGCATTGCGCTCGCGCGAGCGCTGTTCAGTCCTCGCCGTAGCCGAGCACCGCGACGATGCGCGCGCGGCTTTCCTGCGCCATGCGCCGGCGCGCCTCGGGCGCGGCCGCGACCGGTTCGAGGAAATGCACCTCGGCGTCCATGCGCGGATTGCCGAGCAGGCGCAGGAAGTTGCCGAGGAAATGCTCATGGCGCGCAAAGGGCACGCCCGGATCCTGCACGCCGTTGCGGCCGTAGCGCAGCGCGACCGGCTGCACCGGCACATTGGCGTCGAGCGCGGTCTGGAAGATGCGCGCGTGGAAGGTGCCCACGCGATCGCCATGGCCGCTGCCGCCTTCGGGAAACACGCCCACCGGCTCGCCCTGGCGCAGGCGCTCGACCACCGCGCCCATGACCGCCTGCAGCGAATCGGTATCGCCGCGGCGGTGGAAGATCGTGCCCGCGCGCGCCGCGAGCCAGCCCACCAGCGGCCAGCGCGCGATCTCGCTCTTGGCCACGAAACTCAGCGCACGCTGGCTGTGCATGAGCTCGATGTCGAGCCACGACACGTGGTTGGCCACGTACAGCACCGCATCCGGCAACGGCTGGCCGAAGCTGCGGATGCGCAGCCCGAAGATGCGCACGAGCCGGCCCGACCACCAGCGGATCATGAACTTTTCGAACGTGGTGTCACCCACGCGCAGGCGCGCCGCGAGCGGGTTGAGCGCGAACAGCGCGAGCGGAATCGCAACCACGCCATGCACGAGCAATTGCGGCGTGCGCCACAGGTAGCGCAGCGGGCGCAGGCGGTCAGGCGCGGGGGCCGCAGTCAGGGGCTGGGCGAGGTCTTGCATGGCCGGCTATGGTAGCCGATGGCACCCGCACGGGCGCACTGGCGGAGGCTTGCCAGTACCTGCCGCCACGTGCCGCATGGCGCCGCGCGCGTGCAGCGCGCACCCGCACGGATGCAGGCCGATCAGGCCACGGCGCGGCCGCCGCGCAGCCACGCTTCCCCGCCCGCGTGCGCATCCGTATCCCCAACCCTCACGGGTAACGCGACTCGACGAAATCGATTTCGCGCACGAGCCGGCGTGCCACGTCGTCGGCGAGGCGGCCCTCGCGCGCGAGCGCGAACAGCTCGGCACGTTCGGCGCGCAGCGCGGCCAGCCGCAGCCGCCGCTCGGCCTGGTCGGCCGCGCGCAGGCGCTCGGCATCGATGTCGGTATCGCCGCCGTCGAGCCGGCCCTGGTACAGCGCGATCACGCGCGTCGCGGCAGCGGCCTCCACACCCGCATCGAGTTCACCCGGGTGCTGCTGACGCTCGCGCTCGATCGCCGCGAGCGCGGCCTTGGCCGCGCGCCGCCGTGCCATCTCTTCCTGCCGGTGCGCACGCGGCTCGGGCGGAATGCGCAGCCCCACGAGCAGCCTGGGCAGGCCGAAGCTCGCCACCAGCAGTGACATCACGATCACCGACATCGCGAGGAAGATCGCCAGGTCGCGAAACGGGAACGCGCGTCCATCGGGCAGCAGCAGCGGCAACGTGAGCACGCCCGCGAGCGTGATCGCGCCACGCACGCCGCTCAGCGACATCGCCAGCACCAGCGGCCATGGCGGGCGTACCACCTGCTCGCCACGACGTCGGCGCCACAGGCTGCGCAGGCGCAGCGACACCAGCGTCCACAGCAGGCGCAGCGCGGCCAGCGCGAAATTGAGCGCGAGTGCGTACCACAGCAGCCACCATGCGCTGGCATGGCCGGCCTCGACCACGCTGGCACTCGCGCGCTGCAGGATGCCCGGCAACTGCTCGCCCAGCAGCACGAAGGCGATGCCGTTGAGCGCGAACTGCACCGAGTCCCACACCGCGGCGCGTTGCAGGCGCGTGGCCGGCGGCGCGATGCCCGACAGCTCCGCATGGCTCATCGTGATGCCGGCCGCGACCGCGGCGAGGATGCCCGAAGCGCCCAGGTGTTCGGCCGCCAGATACGCACCAAACGGCGTGAGCAGGCTGCCCAGTACCGGCAGGCCCGCATCCTGGCCGAAGCGCCGCGTGAGCAGGTGGTGGCTGCGGCTGATGCCCCACGACACCACCGCACCGATCGCGACGCCGGCCAGCGCCAGCCACAGGAACTGCAACCCGGCTGCCAGCGGCGAAAACTCGCCGCTCACCGCAGCCACCACTGCAAAGCGGAAGCAGATCAGGCCCGAAGCGTCGTTGAGCAGCGCCTCGCCTTCGAGGATGTGCAGCAGGCGCCGCGGCAGCGGCACGCGGTTGGCGATCGCAGCCACCGCCACCGGATCGGTCGGCGCCACGATCGCGGCGAGCGCGAATGCGACCGCGAGTGGCATCGCCGGGATGAGCCAGTGCACGAACAGGCCCACGCCGAGCACGGTGAACACCACCAGGCCCAGGGCCAGCTGCAGGATCGGCCCGGCGTCACGCCACAGGCCCTGCTTGGGAATGCGCCAACCGTCGAGAAACAGCAGCGGCGGCAGGAACAGCATGAAGAACAGGTCCGGATCCAACCGCACGCCGTGGTTGGACAGCGCCGCCACGCCGGCACCGAGCGCGATCTGCACCAGCGGCAACGGCAGCGCGACCGGCAGCACGCGCACGATGTAGCCGCTCGCGAGCACGAGCAGCAGCATGCTGAGGACGATTTCGATCGATTGCATGGATGGGGCACGGCGTCGCCGGAGACCGACGGTAGCGCGAGCGTGCCGCGCTGCATACCCTCGCGGCCGCCGGCAGCAGCCTTCAATCCTGTTCCAGTCGCGCGCGCGCCTCGGCCAAGTCCTGCACATGCTGCTCCCACCAGCGCGCCTCGCCAACCTGCGGGAGCGCGCGCGGGAATGCCGGGTCGTGCCAGCGCTGCGCCACCCAGCCGGCCCAGTGCACCTGGCGCATCACGCGCAATGGCTCGACCAGCGCGAGTTCGGCCGGATCGAAGTCGGCGAATTCGCGGTAGCCGTCGAGCAGCGCCGCGAGTGCGCGCGGCGATGGCGCGAGCATCCACAGGTCCTGCACCACCGGGCCCATGCGCGCATCGTCGAGGTCGATGAAGTGCGGCCCGGCCTCGGTCCACAGCACGTTGCCGGCATGGCAGTCGCCGTGCAGGCGGATGCTGCGCGGCGCCACCGCCGCGAAGCGCTGCTCGATGAGCGTGGCCAGCGCGGTGCAATGCGCGCGGTAGGCCGCCAGCGCATGCGCGGGCAGCAGCGCGGCCGCGACCGCGGCCTGCGCCGCGTCGCGGATGAACGTCTGTGCATCGATTGCACCGCGTTGCAGGAAGCGTGCGCGCGCGCCGATGCCGTGGATGCGCGCAAGCAGGCGCCCCATCCATGCCAGGTGCTGGTCCGATTCCAGCTCCGGTGCGCGGCCGCCACGGCGCGGGTACAACGCGTAGCGGAACCCGCGATGGTGCAGCAGGCTGCGGCCGCGCACCTGCAGCGGTGCGACCACCGGCAGCTCGGCGGCCGCGAGTTCATGCGCGAACGCATGCTCCTCGGCGATCGCGGCATCGCTCCAGCGCGCGGCGCGATAGAACTTGGCCACCAGCGCCGCGGCACCATCGAGGCCGACCTGGTAGACGCGGTTCTCGTAGCTGGGCAGCGCGAGCAGGCGCCCGTCGGTGGCAAAGCCGGCCGCCTCCACCGCATCGAGCACCGCATCGGGATCGAGCGTCGCGTACGGCTCGCCCGGCGGCGGCGCGTTCATGCGGGCGCGGGGCTGCGCGGCACCACCGCGAGCGTGAGGCGCGCGATGCACACCAGCCGTTCCGCCTCGTCCTCGATGCGGATCTCCCACACCTGGGTGCTGCGGCCCAGGTGCAGCGGTCGCGCGGTTCCCGTGACGGTGCCGTCGCTGACCGCGCGCACGTGGTTGGCATTGATCTCCAGCCCTACCGCCATCCACGCCGCGTCGAGGCACAGGTTGCCGGCGAGGCTGCCCAGCGATTCGGCCAGCGCCACCGAGGCGCCGCCATGCAGCAGGCCGAACGGCTGGCGTGTGCGCGGATCCACCGGCATCGTGCCTCGCACATGCTCGGCGCCGATCTCGGTCACGCGCATGCCCAGGTGCTCGACCATGCAGCCGCGGTTCCACTCGTTGAGTTGCTGCAGGTCGGTGGTCTGTCGCCAGATGGCCATGGTCGCGTTCCGCGGGTATCGGGGCCCGACTATAGCCGGCGCCGCGGGTCAGGCATGGGTGCCGCCCGGCAGGCGCGGCACGCCATGCTCGCTGCGTTCCTCGAACGCGATCGGTCGCGTGTCGAGCGCGCCGCGCGGGGCCAGCGCGGCCACCGCGAGCAGCGGCTCGGCACGCGCCGCGTGCAAGGCATTGGCGTAGGCGTTGGCCGCACCCGCGTCATCACCGACCGCGCGCCGCACCTCGCCCAGCAGTTCCCACCCCGCGGGCGTGGCCGCGAGCGCGAGCGCGCGCTGCACCGACTCCTCGGCGCGCTCGATCTGCATCAGCTGCAACTGCAGGCGCGCGAGCGTGAGCAACAGCGGCGCGCTGTTGGGTGCGTGGCCGAGCCACTGTTCGGCGCGCTGCAGGCGCGCGGGCGCCTCGGCCGGGCCCAGCTCGCCCCAGGCCGCGGCGAGACGGTCGCTCCACTGGTGGCGCTGCGCGGCTTCGATCTCGTCCATCGCCGCCAGCATCTGGCCGAGGCCGGCGCTGCGCCGCGCGAACGCGTCGATCAGTTCGACCTGGCGGCGCTGGTGGCGGCTGGTGCGGTGCCACAGCGCGTTGAGCGTGGCCAGGTCGGGCGCGGCCGCGAGCGCGGCCGCGAGCGTGCGCTGCTCGAGCTGCGCCTGTGCCTCGGCGGTGAGCGACTGGCTGCGCACGAGCGGCGGCAGCGCCTCGAGCGCGGTGTGCGGCTCGCCCAGTGCGAGCGCGGTTTCGACCAGCAGCTGGCGGCCACGCAGTGACAGCTGCGCGGCCTTGTCCTTGTCCTTGAGCAGTTCCAGCGCCTCGCGCGGCTGGCCGTTGTCGACGAGGAAACGCGCGCGCAACGCGGCACCGACCCGCTCGCCGCTGTCACCCAGTTCGCCGAGCACCTCGCTCGCGCGCGCATCGGCACCGCGCTCGTGCGCGGCGCGCGCGAGCAGCAGCAAGGCGGGCAGGCGCAGTGTCTCGCGCTGCGCGGCCTTGGCCAGCTCGCGTTCGGCCTTGAGGTAGTCGCCCTCGGCGAACGCGGCCATGCCGCCGGCCAGCCGCTCGCGCCCGCGTCGATCGCTGGCGCGGCCCCATGCGCGCAGCGGCCAGCGCAACAGGCGCCAGCCCAGGCCGAGCACGAGCCAGACCAGCAACAGCGCCGCGAGCGCGACCACCACACTGGTTTCGATGAGCGTGTCGCGCAGGCGGATCTGCACGCTGCCCGGATCGGCCGCGAGCCAGTGCCAGGCCAACGCGGCCGCCACCGCTGCGACCAGCAGCACGAGGATCCAGCGCCACAGCCTCACGGCCTGTCTCCGCCACTGGCCGGCGCCAGTTCCAGCGGCGTGGCCAAGGCGCGGGTGGTGCGCAGGTTGCGCAGTTCCTTGAGGGCGCTGCCCAGCTCGGGCAGCGCGGGTGCGAGCGGCGCGGCACCGAGCCGCTCCAGTTCGGTCAGCGCGGCCTGGCGCGCGGGCGTGGCCGGTGCCGGCAAGGCCGCGATGCCGGCGCGGGCACGCGCGAGCGCGGCGCCGTAGCGTGCGCCGTCACCCGCGAGCAACGCGGCCTGCGCGTCGCGCAGGTCGAGCGCGACGAGCGCCTGGGCCAGTGCGGGATCGCGCTGCACATGGCCGCTNACGGCGCGAGCCAGTCGCGCCAGCGCGAGGGTGCTTCCGGCTCGGCGGCCACCGCGACCGGCGCGCCGCTGAAGCCGGACAACTGCGCGCGCACGCGCTCGATCGCGTCGAAGTTCACGCGCAGGTCGGCCGGACGCGCGGCCTGCAAGGCCTCGCGCTCGGCCCCGATCGTGCGCCGCACCGAGGCGAAGGCCGGATCCTCGGCCGCGGCGAGCGCGGCGTCGGCGAGCCGGTAGGCCGTGATCGCGGCATCGGCATCGTGGAACAGCGCGAGCCGTTCCTGCGCCTGCACCAGCAGGAACTCGGCCTCGTTGAGCGCGAGCGCGTCGCGCCCGCTCAGGCGCTGCTCGGCCAGGTGCGCCACCGCATCCTCGACATGGCGCAGGCGCTCGCCGAGGCTGAACAACTCCTCGCGCAGGCCCTTGTTGACGGTGTCGGCGTCGCTGAGCCGCGCGCGCAGGCCATCGAGGTCGCGGCGGCGCTGTTCACTGCCCTGCACCATGGTGTCGACCTGCGCCGCGAGCTGCGCCAGTGCATCGTCGGCACGGCGGTCCCGTTCGCCGCGGTAGCTGCGCCACGCGCTCCAGCCAGCCAGCAACAGTGCCAGCAAGGCCACCAGCAGCGTGAACACGCCGCGCCGTGGCGCGGATGCTGGCGGCGTGTGCACGACCAGCGACTGCGCATCGGACATGCCTTTGTCCCCGGACGTCTCGCTCATGTGCGCATGCTAGCCCAACTGCTGACGCAGTGCGTCATGAGGTGGCGCCTACCCGCGCGCCGCGCACCAGCCAGTCCGCGGCGGCATCGAGCAGGTCGCAGCCCAGCGCGCTCGCGGCCACCACCGGCTCGCGGAAACCGTGGTCGCGCGCGAGCGCGGCCAGACGCGGGCTCGCCACCACCAGCGGCTGCGCCTGCCAGCGCGCCAGCAGCGGCTGCGGCAGCAGCGCGCCCAGATGGGTGAGCGCCTCGGCGCTGGACAGCAGCGTGAGCCACGGCTCGCGGGCCTGCGCCAGCGCGGTGAAGTGGCGCCGGTCGAGCCGTGGCGGCCGGCGCTCGTACACGTGCAGGGCATCGACGCGGGCGCCGCGCCGGGCGAGCGCGGGCGCGATGAGGTTGCGTCCGCCCGGCGCACCGACCAGCGCGATGCGCCGGCCGCGCACGGCTG
>QUBV01000099.1 GCA_014338185.1 Lysobacterales bacterium
CTGGCGCAGCGCACCGGCGCGGCCGCCGCGGCGGGCGCGGCCAGCGCGCAGGCGGCGGACGAGGCCGCCACCCAGCTCGCGGTGCTCAAGGCCGAGGCTGCTGCCGCCGACGCGGCGGTGGCGATGGCGCGCGCGCGCGTGGGTCAGGCACGGGACGAACTCGCATTGCGCGTGCTGCACGCACCGGTGGCCGGGCGCATCGTGCGCCGCGCGGTGCACGTGGGCGACGTGGTGTCGGTGCAGGGCGGCGCCGAGCTGTTCCAGCTGCTGCCCGATCGCCCGCGCATCGTGCGCGCCGAGCTCAACGAAGCCTATGTGGACCTGGTCAAGCCGGGCATGCGCGCCGAGGTGGTGCGCGAGGCCGGCGATGGCGCCGCGGTGCCTGCGCAGGTGTTGCGCGTGGGCGAGGTGTTCGGGCCCAGTCGCCTCACCGACGATCCGGTCGAGCGCGCGGGCGTGCACGATGTCGATTGCGTGTTGCGCCTGCAGGGCGGCGAGTTCCGCATCGGCCAGCGCGTGCTGGTGCGCTTCAAGCAGGGCTAGGCGGCGCGTGCCACGCCGGGGCGCGTGCCGCGTCGCCGCGCGCGAAACCCGTGCGAAAGACGTCGATCGCTAGGCTGCCGGGCGTGGCGGTCCCGGTCGGGCCGCGGAAGCTGTTGTGTGTCCCACTGGACGATCCTGTGCGATTTCGACGGCACCATCAGCGTCGAAGACATCACCGATGCGCTGCTCGAACGCTTTGCCCGACCCGCCTGGGTCGACATCGAGCAGGCGTGGAAGCGCGGTGAGATCGGCTCGCGCCAGTGCATGGAGCAGCAGGTCGCGCTCATCGATGCCGACCGTGACGAACTCGATGCCTGCCTTGACGGGATGCGCATCGACCCGGCCTTCGCGGCGTTCGTCGCGGCCACGCGCGCCGCGGGCGTGCCGCTCACGGTGCTCAGCGACGGGCTCGACCATTCGATCAGGCGCATCCTCGCCCGGCATGGGCTGGGCGGGCTGCCGATCGTGGCCAATCACTTGGTGGCCACCGGCCCGCGGGGCTGGCGGCTGGAGTTTCCGTGGCGCGCCGACGATTGCCGCAGCGGCAACTGCAAGTGCACGTGCGCGCGACAGGTCCATGCGCAGGGCCGGCGCGTGCTGCTGATCGGCGATGGCGCCAGCGACTTCTGTGTCGCCGGCGCGGTCGACCTGGTGTTCGCCAAGCACCGCCTGGTGGAGCACTGCCGCGCCGCGGCGATCGCGCATGTGCCGATCAGCGGTTTTGCCGACGCGCTCGAGCTACTGCCGGCGCTGCTGGCCGGCGAACTGGTCGCGCCCGCCGCCGGCGAAGCCTGCGCGGCCACCGCACAGGTCGCCTGAACATCCTTGGACAACCTTGCCGCGCGCCCGGCGCCGCGGTGCAGCCATTGGGAGCCGTACGCTTGAACATCCACGATTCGCAACACGTCCAGCTTGCCGCCGGCCTCGCCAGTGCGCGCAGCGCGCAATTGTTCGACAAGGCCTGCCGGCTCATTCCCGGTGGCGTCAACAGCACCGCGCGCGCGACCTGGGCCGGCTGGAACCCGTACCCGCTGTTCGTCGAGAGCGGACAGGGCGCCCATCTGACCGATGTCGACGGCAACCGCTACATCGATTACCTGCTGGGCCTGGGGCCGATGATCTTCGGTCATCGTCCGCCGCGCGTGACGCAGGCGGTGGTCGACTTCATCAACACCCGCGGCACGGTATTCGCGCTGCCCACCCGGGACGAGGCCGAACTGGCCGCGAAGATCGTTGCGGCAGTGCCGAGCGTGGAACAGGTGCGCCTGTGCAACACCGGCACCGAGGCCGTGCTGTATGCGACGCGGCTCGCGCGCGCGTACACGGGCCGCAGCAAGATCATCCGCTTCGAGGGCATGTACCACGGCTTCTCCGATGGCGTGTACTGGAGCAAGCATCCCGCGCTCGACCAGGCCGGACCCGACGATCATCCGCGCGCGGTGCCGCAGGGGCCGGGCCTGCCGCGCGGGGTCGAGGACAACCTCATCATCCTGCCGTGGAACGATGCCGACCTGCTCGCCGACACGCTGCGGCGTCACGGCCACGAGATCGCCGCGATCCTGACCGAACCGGTCATGTGCAACACCGGCTGCATCCTGCCGCGACCGGGTTACCTCGCCGCGATGCGCGAACTGGCCAGCGCACATGGCGTGGTGCTGATCTTCGACGAGGTGATCACGGGCTTCCGGCTCGGGCTGGCCGGCGCGCAGGGGCGGTATGGCATCCGTCCCGACCTGTCGGTGTTCGCCAAGGGCATCGGCGGCGGCTTCCCGGTCGCGGCCATGGGTGGCCGCGCCGAGCTCATGGCACTGGTCGCCAGCGGCAAGGTGTCGATGGCCGGCACCTATTGCGCCAACGGCATCGCGATCGCGGCCGCCAATGCCGCGCTCGACGAGCTCAACACGCCCGCGCTGTACGAGCGGCTCGATGCGGTGTCGGACGCCCTGCGCGAGGGCCTGTCGAAGGTGCTTGCGGACGCGGGCCTGCCGGCCTGCGTGGTGGGGCTGGGCCCGCTCATGCAGGTGTGGTTTGCGCGCGAGCCAATCCACAACTATCGCGATGCCGAGCGCCATGCCGACCAGCACACCTTCCGCCGCTGGTGGCAGGGCATGCTCGCGCGCGGCGTGCTGTTCCACCCGGGCGCCTACGAAAACCTGTTCGTGTCCACCGCGCACACGCTCGATGACGTGCAGGCGACGCTGGCGGCGGCCAGGGACGTGGCCGGCGAGCTCGCACGCACCGCGTAGCGCGTGGCGCATGAATCGCGCGTGAGCGCTCACGCCGGCCTGCGCCCGCGCCTAACGGGTTCTTGACCAGCGTGCCCCGGTCGCGCTGCACACTTGCGCCTTCCGTACGACAGGAGACGCGCGCATGGCTGGACGATGGTGGATCGCAAGCTGCCTGGCCCTGCTGGCCGGTGGCCTTGCCCCGGCACAGGAGGTGCCCGCACCCGCTGGCGCAGACGCGGGTGCACAGCTGGAAACCATCGTCGTCACCGGCGAGCAGCCTGGTCCCGGCCTGTGGCAGGTACGCAAGGACGGACATGTGATGTGGGTGCTGGGCACGCTGGCGCCGCTGCCGCGTGACATGCGCTGGCGCGCGGGCGAGGTCGGCGAGCGCATCGCCCAGAGCAAGGCCATGCTTGCCGCGCCGAGCCTGATGATCAAGTCCGACGTGGGCTGGTTCGGGCGCATCGCGCTGGCGCCTTGGCTCGTCGGTGTGCGCAACAACCCCGATCACCGCCGGCTCAAGGACGTGCTGCCACCGGACCTGTATGCGCGCTGGCAGCCGCTCAAGCAGCGCTACCTCGGGCGCGGCAACAAGGTCGAGAAGTGGCGGCCGCTGTTCGCGGCGATGGAGCTGTACCGCGCGGCCGTGCGTGCCAATGGCATGACCGTGGGCAGCGCCTCGGTCACCGACCAGGTCGATCACTTCGCCAAGCAGGCCAAGCTCGAGCCGACGCCGGTGCGCATCGAGGTTCCCGTGGAAAGTCCGCGCGCCGCGATCAAGGAGTTCAAGCGCTCGCAGCTCGACGACATCGACTGTTTTGCCAGGACCATCGAGCGCCTGGAGACCGATCTGGGCACGATGAAGCAGCGCGCCAATGCCTGGGCCAGTGGTGACCTGGCCGCGCTGCGCGCGTTGCCCTATGTGGACCAGTCGGACGCGTGCTTCGAAGCGATGCAGCACACGCGGGTGCTGCAGGCGGCGGGCGACATCGAGGCGCGCCTGCGGCAACGCTGGCTCGATGCCGCGGGCAAGGCGCTGGATGCGCATGCCACGAGCTTCGCGCTGTTGCCGATGGGCGAAGTGGTGGGCAAGGACGGTTACCTGGAGGCACTGCGCGCGCGTGGCTATGAGATCGTCGCGCCCGACGCGGACGAGGCCGCGAGCGAAGCGGCCGCCGCGGCGGCGCCCTCGCCGTGAGGGTGCAGACCGGGCCGGTCAGGGCCCGAGCGAGGCGGTGACGGCGTCACAGTCGCGATCGAACTGGGCGTTCCAGGCGGCCGGTGTCGATGCCAGCAGCGGTCGCTGGCAGCGCACCTCGGCGGCGATCCGGCCGACCAGGCGGGCGCGATCGCGCACGAGATAGCGGGTCTTGCCGCGCGAGACGAAGTACTGGCGCACCGATGCATCCTTGTTGGCGGGATCGGTGGCAAAGCCCGGCTGCTGGCGCGCGCGTTCGAATTCTTCCTGGACTGCCGCGGCAAAGCCCGCGGCATCGGCGAGCTGGCGCGTCTTGACCGTGACCGTGGCCGCGTCCTCGCTGCCGTCGGTGCTCGGGTCGGGCACCTGGAACGCGATCGCCTGTGGATCGCCATCCTTCTTCTCCATCACGGCGGTCCACGCGGCCGGGGCGTGGAAGCGCACCGCACCGTCGTTGAGCGTGAAGTTGGCCTGGTCCTGCGCACCGAGGCTGGTGGCGCCGAGGACGAACAAGCAGGCGTACAGGGCTTGGCGGTTGGCGGCTTTCACTGGAATGGGCTCCGTGGCGACAGCGAGGGTGGTGGTGATGCACGGCCGGCGCAGGGCACGGACGCGGCGGTGATCGCTGCGTCATGGCGGCCCGGGCGACGCGGCCGGACGTGACTGCGCAAGTGTAACCGCGCGGCGCCGTGGCCGGGGGTGACGGAATCGGCAGCTGCGCGGATGGCCGGGCCATCGCGGCGGTTTGAACGCCGGCGTCGCGTTCGCCAAAAAAAAAGCGCCACAGCCGCGAGGCTGTGGCGCCAGATGGTGCCGCCGTGGCCGGCTCAGTCGTCGTCGAAGCCGTCGGCGAAGATGCGGTCGATGCA
>QUBV01000100.1 GCA_014338185.1 Lysobacterales bacterium
AGACGTGGGATAGGTTATCTTCCGTCCATGGCCGGCCGGTGGTTTCGCAAATCAGGATCGTCAGGTGATCGTGGCGGGCGAGCTCGGCGGCGATCCGGCGCTGCAGTTCTGCTACGGCGGGGACGTCGACGGCGGCGCCGGTTTTTGACTGGCGGAAGATGAACTTGCCGTCGCGGTAGCTGGCGCGGGTCATTTCGCGCACGTCGGTGGGCCGTTGGGCGAGGAAGAAGGCCATCATGACGGCGGTGCCGAGCGAATGGTAACCCATGGCGTCGGCGGCGCGCACAGCGGCTTCCATGCCGCTTTCCGGCCAAACCTGATGGCGCGGCCGGTTGCCCATGAGCCTGGGCTTGCTGACCGGGTTGGTCGGCAGCTTGCCCATCCGCACGGCGTAGGCCATGACGGTGCGCAGCATGGTGATGAGGTGGTTGGCCCGCCCTGGGGTACGGTCATACAAACTTTCATAGAGCACTTGGACGCGGGGCGCGGTGATGGCGGCGATCGGCGTATCGCCGGCCCAACGGATGAGCGCGGCGAGGAGGTGATCGTAGCCCTTTTTCGTCGCCGGCCTTTTGGTCTGGTAGTGGCGGCTGGCCTTGTAGGCGTCGATGAGCGCACGCTGCCGCTCAGGCAGGTTCGCACAGGCCTCGCGCAGGCGCTGGCGCATGCGGTGCGCGCGCGCGCGGCGGTCGGCCGGTACCGCTACTGCGCCAAACAATTCGGCCAGTTCGCCCGCGGCGCTGCGCCGGGCGAGGTCCATGCCGAACCAGCGCTCCTGTGCGTGCACGAAGCCTAGCGTCCACGCCGCATCGGTGCGGCTGCCGGCATGGATCGTGACGGTGCCCAGCGCATCGCGCTCCAGGCGTGTGGGCAGGCGCAGGCCACTGCCGTGGAGCTCGCCATCAAGACGCGGCAGGCTCGCGCGCAAGACCAGCCACGCAGCGCCGACAGCCGCGATGAGGACCAAGACCAGGATCAGTGCTGCGCGGCGCAGGTTGGGGGAGCGTGCAAGCATGGCGTGGGGCTGGATGGCATGGTGTGGCGTGGGCAATACGGCGCGCGCTTCGGCGTGGCGGTGGCGGCGCGCCGGCGTGGGGTGGCAGCGATGCATGCGTGCATCCAAACCGCAGCCGATTGCTGCCATGCGGCATCGCGCATGTCCTGCACCACGGGTTGTGTCCGCAAGCTGAACGCGCCTATAGTACCCGGACGGAGTCGGGAGTCTCTGCTGCGAGCGCTGGGGATCTGCCGCACACGCCGTAACGGGTCGTTTGCTTGGCGCAGCTCGTGTCGTCAGTGGATCGCCGTTGGGCCCATGAACAGCACGGGTGCGCCTTCAGTCGACCATTCACTTGGTAGACGACTGGGGAGTGTTCCCGATGAAGTCTTTGCATACTGTGTTGTTCGCATTGATCGCTGCGGCGGGCCTGGCCCACGCCGGCAGCGCCAAGGATGATCTGGCGCGCAAGCTCGCGCGCGAAGCTGCCAGCACGCCTGCCACGAGCCTGGCAAGCCTCGGCGCAGTCACGCCGTTTCGCGTGGTGGCTCCCGCGGGCGGTGCCTGCGACACCGGCACGCCGGATATCGTGATCCACGATGATGGCGAGGCCGAGAATGGGTACGGCTGGAACGCGATCGCCAACGTCGGCCGCCAGGGTGACAAGTTCACGCCTGTGGTTTACCCGGCCACCGTCGGCACCGTGTGCATGGCGTTCATCACCAACGCCGGCGTCACATCGTTCAATTTCGACATCGCCGTCTACGCCGACGATGGCACCGGCGGGGCGCCCGGTACCGAACTGGGTCGCCAGACCTTCGTTGGCCACCCCACGAGCATTTCGGGTGTGCCGGTGACGCCGGTCTACGAGGCCTTCGACATCTCGGGCATGGGCATCAACCTCGTGTCGGGCAGCGTCTACATCGCCACCGAATGGAACGCCGCGGTTGAGCCTGGCGGCGTGTTCATCGCCGCCGACCAGAGCACGACGACACCGCTCAATGGCGGCTACATGCGCGCCAACGCTGATCCGTGGGCCCCGATCGTCGACACGCGCCCGGACTATCGCGCGCTGTTCATCCGCGCCACGATGCCGCCTGCCGGTCCCGGTGCGCCATCGCTGAGCAAGGCCTTTGCGCCGACGCAGGTGCTCGCCAACACGCCCAGCACGTTGACGATCACCCTTCGCAACAACAGCCAGCCGACCGCAGCGGTCCTCAGCGCCGACCTCGTCGACACGCTGCCGACGGGCCTGGTCGTCGCTGCCACGCCCAATGCCGCCACCACCTGCACGGGCACGCTCACCGCCAACGCGGGCGCCGGGACGATTACCTTGGCCAGCGGGGCGGAGATTCCTGCGAGCAACAGCTGCACGATCACGGTGGACGTGACCGGCGCGGCCGATGGCACCTACCTCAACACGATTCCGGCCGGCGCGCTGCAGACCCAGCATGGCAACAATGCCATGGCCGCCAATGCCACGCTCAAGGTCGGCTACACGTTCCCCGAGCCGTATCCGAACGTGAGCTTCCCGAGCAGCGTCGAGCCGATCACCAACGTCAACTTCGCGGGTATCGACAACACCACGTCCGCGACCGTGGGTGGCACGCCCGCGCTCGAGGACTTCACTGCGATCAGCGGCAATGTCGCGCCGGGTGGCACGTTCCACATTTCGGTGCAGGGCAATACCGCGGGTGCCTTCACCACCAAGGTCAACGTGTTCTTCGATTGGGACCAGAGCGGCAGCTTCGATGCCGGTGAGGAAGTGCAGATCGGTGATCTCATCGACTCCACCGGTACCGATGGCAAGACGGTCGAGACCGACATCGTGGTGCCCATGGGTGCGGTGACGGGCAGCACGCGCATGCGCGTGATGAAGAAGTGGAACTCCTATGCCACGCCGAACAACACGACGGGATATGGCCAGGCCGAGGACTACACGCTCAACGTCGCGCCGGCGAGCAATGCGCCGACCGTGGCCAAGGCATTCGCGCCGGCACAGGTTTGGGCCGGTGATCCGAGCACACTCACGATCACGTTGAACAACGCGTCCAACGCGGTCGATGCGATCCTGACCGCGGACCTCGTCGACACCTTCCCGGCGAACGTGGTCGTGGCGGACACGCCCAATGCATCGACCACTTGCGGCAGCGGTACCGTCACCGCAGTGGCCGGCAGTGGTTCGGTGACGCTGGCCAGTGGCGCGTCGATTCCCGCGAGCGGCTCGTGCACGATCAGCGTCGACGTGGAATCGGCCGTCAACGGCACCTACACCAACACCATCGCGGCAGGGGCGTTGCAGACCGACCAGGGCAACAGCCCGTTCGCGGCCAATGCGAACCTCAAGATCGGATTCACGTTCCCCGAGCCCTATTGCGCGTTCAATGTCACTTCGAACGTCGAGCCGATCACGCACGTGCTGTTCGCGGGCATCGACAACACGACCTCGGCGACGGTCAACGCCACCCCGGCGCTGGAGAACTTCACCACGATCATCGGCAGTGTTGCTCAGGGCGACACCGTGCCCATGGCGTTGGAAGGCAACTCCGACGGCAGCTTCACCAATCACTTCATGGTGTACGTGGACTGGAACCAGGACGGTGACTTCAGCGATGCCGACGAAAGCTACCCGGCCGGCAGCATTACCGCTTCCACGGGCACGGATGGCCAGCAGGCGCTGAGCAGCATCGCGGTGCCGGGCACGGCGTTGAACGGTCCCACACGCATGCGCGTCACCAAGAACTACAACACGCCAACGGCTTCGGCGTGCGGCAGCGTGGCCTTCGGCCAGGCCGAGGACTACACGTTGCTGGTCGGTCCGCCGACGCCGAGCGTGGCCAAGGCGTTCAGCCCGGGCACGGTGCTGGTGAACCAGGACAGCACGCTCACGATCACGCTGACCAATCCGACGGCGGCCAATGCGACGCTGACCGCGCCGCTGGTCGACAACCTGCCGGCGGGGCTGACCGTGAGTGCGGCCTCCACCAGTTGCGGCCTCATCATCGGTGGCGGCGGGATGTCGCCGAGCGCGAGCACGATCACGCTGCCGGCTGGAGTGGTGTTGCCTGCGGGTGGCAGCTGCACGATCACCGCGACTGTGCAGTCCGCGACGCCGGGCAGCTACGTGAACACGATCCCGGCGGGCGCGTTGCAGACCGACCAGGGCAACAACGCGCTGGCCGCCAGTGCGACGCTCACGGTCAATCCGATGCCGCCACCGCTGGCGACGTTCACGCCGGGCTCGTTCTCGTTCACGGTGCAGTCCGACCAGACCACGAGCGGCACGCTCAACATCGCCAACGCGGCCGGTCGTGACGTGCTCAGCTACTCGATCGACGCACGCGAGGTGCTGCGTCCGGTGGCACGTGCGAGCGGGCTGAGCAAGCGCGCAAGCGCGCCGCGCGTGAACCTGCAGCCGGTGACGCTGGCCGGCAGTGGCCGCTCGGGCGGCAGCGCGTTCGCGCAGCCGCTGTACAACCCGTTGGCCAGCTACACCTTCCAGCTGGATGACGGCACCTACGAGAACTCGGTCGGCCTGGGCAGTTCATCGGCTGGCACCGAATCCGGCGCGGTGTGGATCAACCGCTTCAACGCGACCGAGGCGCTCACGATCGACTCGATCTCGATCATGTGGCCGACCAATTCCGGCGGCACCGTGGTCGGTCTGCAGGCGAACCTGGTGGTGTACTACGACGCCGACGCCGATGGCGATCCGACCAATGCACAGCGCATCGGCACCGACCAGCTGGTGACGATCGCCGCGCTGGACGTGTTCGAGACCCGTCGACCAGTGGGCGCTCGCGGGCGGCTACACGCCACGCCTGTTCCCGGCCGCGCTGGACGAGGATGCGAGCCAGGGCATGTCACATGTGTCGGGTGCGGGCACGCCGCCGACCAACATCGACGACCTGTCGGCCAACGACCTCAATGGCACGATCGACAGCTTCGGCCTGGCCGGCAACTGGCTGATCCGCGCCACCGGCACCAGCGGGGCGCCGACGACGTGCACGGGCGCGGTGGTGGGCTGGATGAGCGCCAGCCCGGCCAGCGGCACG
>QUBV01000030.1 GCA_014338185.1 Lysobacterales bacterium
GGCCGCGGCGGCGCTGGCGACGGGTGCGCCGAGCACGGCGTTGCCGGCCGCGGCGGCGTTCTTCACATCCTGCATCGTGACCACGCCGCCGGCGCCGCTGGGCGTGACGCGGGCGAGGTCGACCTTGAGCTTCCTGGCCATCGCGCGCACTGCGGGCACGGCCTTGACGCCGCCGACGCTGGCCGCCTGTTCCACGTGCACGGTGTTGCCCATGATCATCGCACCGACCACGGTGCCTTCGTCGGCACGCTCGGCGGTGCCGGCTGCGGCTGGTGCCGAAGCAGGCGCGGGCGCGGGCGCGGCGGGAGCCGGTGCGTGGTGATGGTGGGCGGCGGCGTTGTCGGCGCGCTGCTTGCCCTTGGGGTCGAGTTCGAACTCGGCCAGCGCCGCGCCGGTCGCGATCACGTCACCGGCCTTGCCGTGCTGCTTGAGCAGCTTGCCGCTGCAGGGCGAGGGCACCTCGACCACGGCCTTGGCCGTTTCCATCGAGATCAGCGGTGCGTCGAGTTTGACGCTGTCACCTTCCTTGACCAGCCACTCGACGATGGTGGCGTCGGGCAGGCCTTCACCGAGGTCGGGAAGATGGAATGTCTTGTGTTCGGCCATGGCGGGTGTTCCGGAAGGGTGGAAAGGGAAAACCGGGGTGCTGCGTCAGCGCGGAGCCTGGGCAGCCTTGCAAGGTGCGGGCGCCTGCTGCGCGGCCGACCGTCCGTGGCCGCGCCTGGAGCCTGAATGATCCACGCGCGCTCAACCCGCAGCCAGCGTGCGCTTGGCCGCGGCCACCACGCGCGCGGTGCTCGGCAACTGCTTCTGCTCGAGCCGGTACAGCGGCGTGTGGATGTCGTAGCCGGTCACGCGCTCGATCGGCGCGAGCAACTGGTACAGGCACTGCTCGGCCACGCGCGCGGCGATCTCGCCGCCGAAGCCGGCGGTGCGCGGCGCCTCGTGCACGATCACGCAGCGCCCGGTCTTGTTGACCGATTCGGCGATCGTGTCGAAGTCCAGCGGCGTGAGCGTGGCGACGTCGATCACTTCGGCGCTGATGCCTTCGGCGGCGAGCTGCTCGGCCGCCTCGAGGCATTCCTTGACCTGGGCGCCCCAGGTCACGAGCGTGACGTCGCTGCCGTCGCGCAACACGAAGCACACGTCCAGCGGCAGCGCCTCGCCGTCGTCGGGGACTTCTTCCTTGTACTGGCGGTAGATGCGCTTGGGCTCGAAGAACACCACCGGGTCCGGGTCGCGGATCGCCGCCAGCAGCAGGCCATAGGCGCGCGCGGGCGAGGAGGGCAGCACCACGCGCAGGCCCGGCACGTTGGCGAACAGGTGCTCGTTGGCCTCGGAGTGATGCTCGGGCGCGTGGATGCCGCCACCCCATGGCGCACGGAACACGGCCGGGCAGGTGATGCGGCCGCGCGTGCGGTTGCGCATGCGCGCGGCGTGGCACACGATGTGCTCCATCATCGGGTAGATGAAGCCTTCGAACTGCGCCTCGGCGATCGGCTTCATGCCCTGCGCGGCAAGGCCGACGGTAAGGCCGGCGATCGACAGCTCGTCCAGTGGCGTGTCGAGCACGCGCAACTCGCCGAACTTCTGCTGCAAGCCCTGGGTGGCGCGGAACACGCCGCCGTTGACGCCCACGTCCTCGCCCAGCACGACCACGCTGGGGTCGCGCTGCATCTCGTAGGCCATGGCCTGGGTGACTGCTTCGATGAGGGTGATCTGGGCCATGGTCAGTGCGCCTGCTGTTCAAGGGACAGCGCGTAGGCGCGCTGCTGTTCGAGTTCGGCCGGCAATTCGGCGAAGGTGTAGTCGAACATCGCGCCGACCGGCTGCGCGCCGGTCTGCAGATAGGCGTTGACCTCGTTGTCCATCCAGTCGTCGCACTCGTGGTGCCAGGCGTCTTCCTTGGCCTGGTTCCACGCCTTCTTGCCTTCGAGCCACGCGCGCAGGCGCTTGACCGGATCCTTGAGCCAGGCCTCGTCGACTTCGTCCTTGCCGCGGTAGCGGCGCGCGTCGTCGGCGGTGGTGTGGTCGCCGAGGCGGTAGGTGACCAGCTCGACCACGCTGCCGCCACCGCCGTTGCGCGCGCGCTCGATCGCGTCGCCCATCGCCTTGCGCACCGCGATGATGTCATTGCCGTCGACCTGGATGCAGTGCAGGCCGGCCGCGAGGCCCTTCTGCGCGAGCGTCTGCGCACCGCTCTGATACTTGCGTGGCACCGAGATCGCCCACTGGTTGTTGACGATCGCGGCCACCAGCGGCAGTTCGCGCGCGCCGGCCACGTTGATCGCGCCCATGAAGTCGCCCTTGGACGAGCCGCCATCGCCGATCGTGCACACCGCCACGCGCTTCTCGCCGCGGATCTTGAACGCGAGCGCGGTGCCGGCCGCGTGCAGGCATTGGGTCGCGATCGGTACCGACCAGGCGAAGTCGTGGCGCGCCGGCTCGTTCTGGTAGTCGTTGCCGCGTTCGTCGCCGCCCCAGTACATGTACACATCGCGCGGGCGCACGCCGCGATACAGCTGCGCGCCGTACTCGCGATAGCTCGGTGCCAGCACGTCCTCGGGCCGCATCGCGCTGCCGATGCCGACATGGGCCGCCTCGTGGCCGAGGCAGGAGGCGTAGGTGCCGAGCTTGCCGGTGCGCTGCAGCGCGATCGACTTGGCGTCGAAGATGCGGGTCGACACCATGAGCTTGTACAGCTCGACCATGTGGTCGAGGTCCTTGGTGAACTCGGGCAGGTCCTTGCGGACCGGTTTGCCGTCGACATCGAGGTATTGGAGGTATTCGATTTCGAACTTGGCGGCGATGGTCAAGGAAGCCTCCGATGCGCGGGCCGGTTGCGACCGCGCCCGGGCACGCGGCCTGGCGCAGGCGTCGCAACGCACCGCGGCGCACGTGCGTGGACATGGAATCGGGACAGTACGCAACGCTGCGGGCTTGGCAAGGCCCGGCGCAGCAATGCGCGGCGTGGCAAAACTTGCAAAGTTTAGCACGAGCCAACACGATGGCCCGCCCGCGCCGCCTCGTTGCACGGGCGGCGCGACGATGCGCCACAGCCATGCGCCACGGTATGCATGGCACTGGCACGGAGGTGGCGCGTGGTCACGCTGCGCTGCGGTTTGACGCTGGCCGCGACAGCCGGTACACGTCACCGTTTTGGACTCGTTCGACTCGACCCGGGGAACCCATGGCCACCACCACCGCGACGCCTTCCGCACCGCCGCAATTTCCGCAAGTACTCGGCCATCCACGCCCGCTGTGGATGTTGTTCATGGCCGAGTTCTGGGAGCGTTTTGCGTACTACGGCATGCGCGCACTGCTTGCGGTGTATGTCGCCGCGCAGTTCTTTGCGCATTTGCCCGAGGGCGAAGCCAAGACCCAGGCGTCATTGGTCTATGGCGGCTACACCTCGCTCGTGTATGCCACCGGTGTCATCGGCGGCATGATCGCGGATCGGTACCTGGGTTATCAGCGCTCGATCATTCTGGGTGGCCTGATCATGGCCGCCGGCTTGTTCCTGCTGTTGCTGCCGGAACTGCACTGGTTCCTGATCGGCCTGGCGGTGATCGTGGCCGGCAACGGCCTGTTCAAGCCCAACATCTCGACCATGATCGGCAAGCTCTACGGCCCCAACGACGTACGGCGGGATTCGGGCTTCACCATCTTCTACATGGGCATCAATGCCGGTGCGTTCTTCGCGCCGATCGTATGCGGCAGCTGGATTGGCGCGCATTACGGCTATCAGTATGGCTTCCTTGCGGCTGCGCTCGGCATGATCCTCGGCGTGATGGTGTTCCAGTTCCGCAAGGGCATGTTGCAGGACGTCGGTCGGGCGCCGGCCGGACGGGAGGGGATCGGCCCGATCCTCACGGTGCTCGCTGGCGCGGCCGTGATGGTGCCGGTCATCTATTTCCTGCTGAGCAAGAGCGATGTGCTCGGCGTAATCCTGCTGGGCGTGTTTGCCGTGCTTGCGGCCTACCTGATCTGGTCCGGGTTCAGCCAGGACCGGGTGCAGGGGCAGAAATACGTGGCGATGTTCATCCTGTTCAGCGCCAACATCCTGTTCTGGTCCCTGTTCGAGCAGGCAGGCGCGTCGCTCAACTTCCTCGCCGAGGAGTACGTGAGCGCGCCCTTCCACTTCACGTTGTTCCAGTCGGCCAACCCGATGTTCATCCTGCTGCTGGCGCCGTTGTTCGCAATGATGTGGCCGAAGCTGGAGAAGGTGGGCATGAACCCGTCGATCCCGCGCAAGTTCGCGATTGCGTTGATCGGCCTCGCGGCCGGGTTCGCCCTGCTCGTGTTTGCGATCAAGACGATGGCGGGCGCCGACGGGAAGATCGGCTGGTACTGGCTCCTGGGCCTGTACTTCCTGCACACGGCGGCCGAGTTGTGCCTGTCGCCGATCGGGTTGTCCATGGTCACCAAGCTTGCAGCGCCGCGCAACGTGGGCTTGTCGATGGGCGGCTGGTTCCTGGCCACGGCCGTGGCCAATTACCTGGCCGGACGGATCTCGGCCATCGCCTCGGGCGGCGGCCATGGCGAGCACGTGGCCAGTTCGTTGGCGCAGTATGCGGCGACCTTCACTTGGCTGATTTGGGCGGGGCTCGCGGTGGGCGCGGTGTTTTTCCTGCTTGCGCCGCTCATCAACCGCCTGATGCACGGCGTCAAGTAAGGGCGGCGCCGCGCGAGTGCGTGGACCGGGTGCGAACGTGCCCGGGCCACGAGCGCCGCGGGCGCTGCGCGATGGCGCTCAGCGCGGCGCGGCGTTGGCGCTGCAGGCGCGCGCGTACGGCGCGAGGCAGCCCGCGATGTGGTGGCGCACCAGCGCCAGCGGCTCGGTGTCGAGTCCGCGATCGACCACCGCGCGATGCGCGTCGGGCAGGAACTGGCTGAGCAGGGTCAGGGGCGGTGGCGTCGCGCGCAGGTTCGCGACCAGGCGCTCGACCGCCGCGCGCACCTGCACATCACCCCAGTAGTAGCGGCAGCGGTCGCTCAGTGCATAGCGGCGCAGCAGGCGCAGCTCGGCCGCATCGCCCTGGTAGTGCCGCCGCCAGTGGCGCGGCTCCTCGCACATGCGCCGGTCGAGCACCTCGGGCAGCTGCGAGCACTGCGCCGATGGCAGCCATTCGGCCTCGATCGCGGCGAGCGCGAACAGCGCCTCGCGCAAAGCGAAGGTCGCGGCCGGACCGACCTTGAGGATTGCGAAATGGTCGCGCACGAGTTCGTGCAACGCCCGTTCGCGTTGGTAGTCGGTGGAGTGGGCCTCGAACACGATGCGCGGCTGCGCCTCCAGCCACTGCGACAGTGCGCGTGCCGCGGCAGGCGCATAGTGCTGCACGCTGCTGTGGTCGAAGTCCACGCCCGGCTGCACCACCAGCGCGATCACGCGCTGCCACGCGCCGTCGAGCCCGGCGCGTGCGAACACCTCGCGATGCACCTCGAGCGTGGCCGCGGCCGCAGCCGGCTGCGTCACCGCGACGCCGCCCTGCAACGAGGCTTCGCCGCCCGGAATCGGCACTTCGGTGCCGATCACGTACAGCGGGGGCGGCAACCCGGCCGCGGCCGCGGCCTGTTCGGCCACCTGCGCGAGTTCGGCGGCGCGCGCGGCCACGGTTGCATCGGGCAGCGGCGTCGGATCGCCCGCGCAGGACATGCTGCAGTCGAGGTGGATCTTGTGGAAGCCGGCGCTTGCGTAGGCGGCGATCAGGTCGCGCGCATGAGCCATAGCGGTCGCTGGCGCCTGCGCCTGCCATGCATTGGGCCCGAGGTGGTCGCCGCCGAGCACCAGGCGCGTGCGGTCGAAGCCGTGCTCGTCGGCAAGCGCCCACAGCCAGTCGCGGAACTGCGCCGGTTGCATGCCGGTGTAGCCGCCGAACTGGTCGACCTGGTTGGAGGTGGCCTCGACCAGCAGCGGCGTGTCGTGACGCTGCGCCACGTCCATCGCGGCGCGCAGCACCTGCGAATGGCTCGAGCACACGCTGTACACGCCGCTGCGCTCGCCATTGCGGTGGCGCTGGAGCAGGGTCTGGATCGGTGAAGGCGTCATCGGCATGGCCTCGCGAAGGATGGAAGTCGGATCACCCGCGCCGGCAGCGCATCGCGCGGCGCGGCGCTCAGTGTGCCGGGCCCAGCTGGCGGGCGAGCAGCGCGGCGCCGCGCGCGCCACCCGCGGCGCCAAAACGCGGCGGCAGGATCGGCGGCACGCGCGCGCCCGCGAACAGGTGGGCGCCCACCGCGGCGGGCAGCTGCGTGTACAGCGCGGCGTGCTGCGACAGGCCACCGCCGAGCACGATGCGGTGCGGGTCGAAACCGAGCACGAGCGCCGCCAGCGCGTGGCCAAGCAGGTCCAGGTGCACCGCGCACGCGCGTTGGGCGAGGGCATCGCCTTGCCGGGCGAGTTCGAGCACCGTGCCGGCGTTGGTGGCGCTGCCGCCAAGCAGGCGCTGCAACTGGGCCAGTCCGCTGCCCGACACGTAGCGTTCGAAGCAGCCTTGCAGGCCGCAGGCGCAGCCGAGCAGCGGCAGCTCGTATTGCTGCAGCAGGCGTGCCGGCAGCGACCAGTGGCCCCATTCGCTGACGAAGCCGTTGTAGCCGCCCACGAGACGGCCGTCGATGCAATAGCCGCCACTGGCACCGGTGCCGAGGATCACGCCGAGCATGCTGGGTGCACCATCGCCCGCGCCATCGCTGGCTTCCGACAGCGCGAAGCATTGGCAGTCGTTGCCGAATGCGAGCGGGCGCGCGAGCCGCGTGGTGAGGTCGGCAGCCAGCGGCCGGCCCGACAACGCGGGCACGTTGGAACTCAGTTGCAGGCCGCTGTCGCGATCGCGCACGCCCGGCAGGCCGATGCCGAGGCCGCTGCTGCGCCGGCCCAGTTCGCGCTCGCCGGCCTCGACCAGGCCGGCCACGGCCTCGATGAACGCCGGATAGTCGTGCTGCGGGGTGTCGATGCGCTGGCGCAACACGCAGTCGAAGCCGGCGTCGAACGCGGCCAGTTCGATCTTGGTGCCGCCGATGTCGAGCCCGCACCAGACCTGCGTGTCGTTCGCGGGCTCAGCCATGGTGGATGGTCACGCCCTGCACCACGCGATTGACGGTGCCATCGGGAAACGGATTGTCGGGGTCCAGGCCCAGGTCCTGCGAGCGCAGCAGCGCCAGGCGCTGGGCAAAGCCCAGCCACAGCGGCGCGAGCCAGGGGTCGGGCCACGCGGGCACGTCGAGGGTGAGATCGTCGGCATGGTCGTCGGTGCCGCGCGGCCCCACCGCGATGACCTTGCCGGCCACGCCGTCGCGGCGCAGCTCATGCAGCAGGTCCTGCTCGTAGCGCCGCGCGAGCGGCTCGGCGCTGCGCAGCACGACGACGAGCGTGTCGCGATCGAGCAGCGACTTGGGTCCGTGGCGGAAGCCGAGCGGGGTATTGGCGCTGGCGACCACGCGCCCGGCGCTGAGCTCGAGCAGCTTGAGCGCGGCCTCGCGGGCGAGCGCTTCGGCCGGACCGCTGCCCAGGTACACCACGCGTGCATGGGCTTGCCGCGCCAGTGCGGCGAGCGCGTCCTGCCAGCTGGCCAGCGCGTGCTCGCCCAGTTCGGCCAGTTGCTGCAGGCGCTGCACGCGCTGCGGCCAAGGCTCGCGTCCGAACACGCACAGCGCCGCGAGCAGCATGCAGGTGAGGCTGCCGGTCATGGCGAAGCCGCGGTCGCAGCTGGCCGGCGGCATGAGCAGCGTGCAGGTGTCGCTGCGGCCGCGGCCGCGACGCGCGAGCTCGCCCTCGCCATTGCAGGTGATGTCGAGGAAACGCGCATGCGCCACGCCCGCGCGCACGAGTTCCACCGCGGCGAGGCTTTCGGGGCTGGAGCCGCTGCGCGCGAAGGACACCAGCAGGGTCGGCCGCGTGCGTTGCAGGTACAGCGCGGGATGGCTGAGCAGGCTCGTGGTGTGCAGCGCGCGTGCGCGCACGGGCCAGTGGGCGGCCACGGTGTCGGCCACCATCTCGGCGATGAAGCCGGAACTGCCCGCGCCGGTGAACACGACCTCGCGCAGCGGATCGCCGAGCCAGTCGCCCAGTGCCGCATCCAGTGGCCCGGCCTCGGCCGCCAGCCGTGTCGCCAGTTCGCGCCACAGCGAGGGTTGCTGGCGGATTTCGCGGATCGTGTGCTCGGACATGGCGCGGGCGGGTCGGAAAACGAGCGCGCGCGCCTGCAGGCGCGCACGCTGGCGTGGCAACGGGCGGCCACGGTGGGCGTTGGTCCGGCAAATGTCAACCGCGCCGCATTGTCGGGTGGCGGCGTTTGCTGCCATGCTTGACCACCGCGATCGCGCGCGGGATGGGCCCGCCGCCGCTGCTTGAGCGAGGTGTGCGATGAACCGCCGCGAATTCCTGTTGACCGCTTCGGCCGCCGGCCTGGCCATGGCCGGCACCACCGCCGCGCCCGCGTGGGCACGGCGCGGCGAGCGCGTGCGGGTGGCGATGATCGGCACCGGCCTGCGCGGGCAGTCGCAGCTGGGCCCGCTGCTCAGTCGCGACGACGTCGAACTGGTCGCGATCTGTGACACGCAGCAGGTCATGCTCGACCACGCCCTGCGCATCATCGCCAAGGCCGGTCGGCGCAAGCCGCGCGTGGTCGGCGGCAATGGTGACGTCAATGCCTGGAAGAAGCTGCTCGATCCCAAGGCGATCGACGCGGTGTTCATCGTGACACCGTGGGAGTGGCACGCGCCGATGGCGATCGCGGCGATGCAGGCGAAGGTCGCGGTCGCCTGCGAAGTCGTCGCGGGCATCACGCTGCAGGACCATTGGGACGTGCTGCATACCCAGCAGCACACCGGCACGCCCTACATGCTGCTGGAGAACGTGTGCTATCGCCGTGATGTGCTCGCGGTGTTGCAGATGGTGCGCGCGGGCCTGTTCGGCGAACTGGTGCACCTGCAGGCCGGTTACCAGCACGACCTGCGCGGCGTGATGTTCAATTCGGGTGATCCCGACCAGCCCTACGACAGCGGGGTGGAATATGGCGCCAAGGGCTTTTCCGAGGCGCAGTGGCGCACCCAGCATTCGATCGACCGCAACGGCGATCTGTACCCGAGCCACGGCATCGGTCCGTGCGCGATGTACGTCAACATCAATCGTGGCAACCGCTTCACCCACATCAACGCCTTCGCCAGCAAGGCGCGCGGGCTGCATGACTACATCCTCAACCACCCCAAGGGCGGGCCCGACCATCCCAATGCCAAGCTCGTGTTCAAGCGTGGCGACCTGGTCACCACCACGTTGCGTTGCGAGAACGGCGAGACGATCCTGCTGCAGCACGATGTGTCACTGCCGCGACCGTACTCGCTGGGCTTTCGCGTGCAGGGCACCGATGGCCTGTGGATGGACGTCAACAAGTCGATCCACATCGAGGGCAGGAGCCCGCCGCACAAGTGGGAGGACGCACAGAAGTATTTCGACGCCTGGGACCATCCGCTGTGGAAGAAGCATGCCGACAAGGCCGCCGGTGCCGGCCATGGCGGCATGGACTGGTTCGTCGTGCATGCCTTCATCGAGGCGCTCAAGGCGGGTGCGCCGATGCCGATCGACATCTACGATGCGGTGACCTGGAGCGCGATCACGCCGCTGTCGGAGAAGTCGATCGCCGCGGGCTACCAGACGCTCGAATTCCCCGACTTCACCCACGGCGCGTGGCGCGGGCGCCAGCCGATCTTCGCGCTCGACGAGCGTTACTGAGGCGTCGCGCGGGCACGCTCGCGGCCGCGTCCTCGGCGCGCAGTTCCAGCTCGTCGAGGCGGTCGAGCAGGCGGAACAGCAGCGCGCGCTCGCGGCGCGACATGCCGGCCAGGATCAATTCCTCGAACTGCAGCGCGAGCGGCACGATCCGCCTGTAGATGGCCCGTCCGGCCGCCGACAGGCGCAGTACCGAGCGGCGCCGGTCGTCGTCGGCGAATTCGCGAGTGAGCCGGCCCGCGTCGAGCAGGCGCGCCACCGCGCGGCTCACCGCCACCTTGTCCATCGCGGTGCGTTGCGCGACTTCGTTGGCCGATAGTTGCCGGTAGCGGCCCAACACCGCCATCACGCGCCATTCGGTCACCCCCAGGCCGAAGCGTTGCGAGTACTCGCGCGCGAGCGCATCGGAGCTGCGGTTGGCGAGCACGCTCAGGCGATAGGGCAGGAACTGCTGCAGGTCGAGGGTCGCGGGGTCGGGCATGGCGGCATGTTGCACGGCGGCTTGAGATGGTTGCAAGTGCAACTATAGAATCCACCTCCCGCTGTCGAGGAGTAGCCGCATGAGCGCGCCAGCCAAAACCGGCATGCAGCCGACCACGTTCGAAAACCCGATGGGCATCGACGGCTTCGAGTTCGTCGAATACACCGCGCCCAAGGACCAGCTGGGCCACCTGCATGACTACTTCCGCAAACTCGGTTTCGTGCAGGTGGCACGCCACAAGACCCGGCCGATCCATACCTATCGGCAGGGCGACTGCACCTTCCTCGTCAACGAGGACCCCGATTCCTTCGCCGCGCGCTTTGCCGCCGAGCACGGGCCCAGCGCCTGCGGTTTCGCGGTGCGCATCAACAAGCTGGCCGAGTGGGCGCGTGTGCAGGCGCTCAAGAACGGCGCCGAGGCCTTCGATACCCGGGACGAGCTCACCAAGGCGGTGGCGGCGCCGGTGATCAAGGGCATCGGGGGTTGCATGCTGTACCTGGTCGACCGCTATGACGACAAGGGCACGATCCACGACCCCGACTACGAATACCTGCCCGGCGTGGACCTCATGCCCAAGGGCTTTGGCCTCACCTTCATCGATCACCTGACCCACAACCTGTATCAGGGCAACATGAACAAGTGGTCGGACTACTACGAGCGCCTGTTCAACTTCCGCGAAATCCGCTATTTCGACATCAAGGGCGCCAAGACCGGGCTGTTGTCGCGCGCGATGACCGCGCCCGACGGCATGGTGCGCATCCCGCTCAACGAGTCCTCCGACCCCAAGTCGCAGATCAACGAGTACCTGGACCAGTACAAGGGCGAGGGCATCCAGCACATCGCCTGCTTCACCAACGACATCTATGCCACGGTCGAGCAGATGCGCGCGGCCGGGATCACCTTCCTGCACACACCCGACACCTATTTCGACGTGGTCGACATGCGCATCCCCGACCACGGCGAGGACCTGCCGCGCCTGCGCAGGAACAGCATCCTCATCGACGCCGATCCGGAAACCAAGAAGCGCCTGCTGCTGCAGATCTTCACCGAGAACGCGCTCGGGCCGATCTTCTTCGAGATCATCCAGCGCAAGGGCAACGAAGGCTTCGGCGAAGGCAACTTCCAGGCGCTGTTCGAATCGATCGAGCGTGACCAGATGCGCCGCGGCGTGCTGTGACGATCCACCGCCGGCGCGCGGCGCGCGGCATCGAGGAACCTGTCCCATGACCATCGCTTCCACGGGTTACCAGACCGGGTTCGGCAACGAATTCGCCACCGAGGCGCTGCCCGGCACCTTGCCGGTCGGGCGCAACTCGCCGCAGCACGTGGCGCACGGGCTGTATGCCGAGCAGCTGACCGGCACCGCGTTCACCGCGCCGCGCCACCAGAACCGCCGCAGCTGGCTGTATCGCATCCGGCCGGCCGCGGTGCACGGCACGTTCGAGCCCTTCGCACAGCCCGCGTTCCACAACGATTTCGGCAGTGGCCCGGTGTCGCCGGAGAAACTGCGCTGGAACCCGCTGCCGCTGCCGCAGGCACCGTGCGACTTCCTCGAAGGCTTGTACACGGTGGCCGGCAATGGCGGGCCCGCGGCGGGCACCGGGGTGGGCATCCACCTGTACGCGGCCAACCGCGACATGCAGCGGCGCTGGTTCTACAACTCCGATGGCGAGTTCCTGATCGTGCCCCAGCAGGGGCGGCTGCACATCGAAACCGAACTGGGTGTGGTCGAGGTGGAGCCGCAGCAGATCGCGGTGATCCCGCGCGGCATCCGCTATCGCGTGTGCCTGCCCGACGGCAGCGCGCGCGGCTACGTGTGCGAGAACTTCGGCGCGTTGCTGCGCCTGCCCGACCTCGGCCCCATCGGCAGCAACTGCCTGGCCAATCCGCGGGACTTCCAGTATCCCAACGCGGCGTTCGAGGACGTCGACGGCGAGTTCGAGCTCATCACCAAGTTCCAGGGCCACCTGTGGCGCGCGCCGATCGACCACTCGCCGCTCGACGTGGTCGGCTGGCACGGCAACTATGCGCCCTATCGCTACGACCTGCGCCGCTTCAACGTGATCGGGTCGATCAGCTACGACCATCCCGATCCGTCGATCTTCCTCGTGCTGCACTCGCCCAGCGACACGCCGGGCACCAGCAACGTCGATTTCGCGATCTTCCCGCCGCGCATCCTCGCGATGCAGGACACCTTCCGCCCGGCCTGGTTCCATCGCAACATCGCCGGCGAGTTCATGGGCCTCGTGCACGGCGTGTACGACGCCAAGGCCGAGGGTTTCGCGCCGGGCGGCTGCTCGCTGCACAACTGCATGACCGGCCATGGCCCCGACGCGGCCACCTTCGACAAGGCCAGCGCGGTCGACACCAGCAAGCCCGACTACGTGACCGACACCATGGCGATCATGTTCGAGACGCGCGCGGTGATCCGCCCGGTGGCGCAGGCGATGGCGGCCGCGCACCGCCAGCGCGACTATCCCGCGGTGTGGATGGGCCTGCGCAAGCGCTTCACGCCGCCACGCTGATGCCGTCGCCGCCGCGGCGTGCGCGCGCGCCGCGTGGCGGGCCCACGCCGCCGCCGCGACGTGTCGCGGCGGCCCCCGGCCATGGCAGGATGGCCTCCCGTTGATACTTCGCAGGAAGGATTGCCGATGAAACTTGCCTCCCTCAAGGAAGGCGGCCGCGACGGCACGCTCGTCGTGGTCAGTCGCGACCTCGCGCGCGCCGTGCCCGCCAGCGGCATCGCCGCGACCCTGCAGGCCGCGCTCGACGACTGGGGCAACGCCGCGCCGCGCCTGAACGCCCTGTCCGAGGCGCTCGCCGCCGGCACCGCGGCCGGGGCGTTCGCGCTCGACCTCGCGGCACTGGCCGCGCCGTTGCCGCGCGCCTACGAGTTCGTCGACGGCAGCGCCTACCTGCCGCACGTCGAGCGCGTGCGCCGCGCACGCGGGGCGCAGGTGCCCGAGAGCTTCTACGTCGATCCGCTCATGTACCAGGCCACCAGTGCGGGCTTCTACGGACCGCGCGATCCGATCCTCGTGCTCAGCGAGGACTGGGGCGTGGACCTCGAGGCCGAGGTGGTCGTGGTCACCGACGACGTGCCCATGGGCGTGGCGGCGGCGGCCGCGAGCGGCCACATCCAGCTGGTCGGTCTGGTCAACGATGTGAGCCTGCGCAACCTGATTCCGCCCGAGCTGGCCAAGGGCTTCGGCTTCCTGCAGTCCAAGCCGCGCTCGGCGCTGTCGCCGGTGCTGGTCACGCCCGACGAGCTGGGCCCGGCCTGGCGCGACGACAAGCTGCACCTGCCGATGCGCACCTGGATCAATGGCCAGTGGTTCGGTGCGGCCGAGTGCGGCGTCGACATGCAGTTCAGCTTCGCGCAGCTGGTCGCGCACGCGGCCAAGACCCGGCCGCTGGCGGCGGGCACGATCGTCGGTTCGGGCACCATCGCCAACGAGGACACGAGCAAGGGCGCCTCGTGCCTGGCCGAGCAGCGCACGGTGGAGACGCTGCGCGACGGCAAGCCGACCACGCCGTTCCTGAAATTCGGTGATACCGTACGCATCGAGATCACCGATGCCCAGGGTCACAGCATCTTCGGTGCGATCGAGCAGGTGGTGACCCGCGCAGCGGCAGGATGACGGCGACGACAGGGGAAACGACGATGGCCACCGCGAACGAATTCGTGCTGTACGACTACTGGCGCTCCAGCGCCTGCTACCGCGTGCGCATCGCGCTCAACCTCAAGGGCGTGGAGTACCAGATCAAGCCCGTGCACCTGGTCGACAACGGCGGCGAGCAGCACTCGGCCGAGCACCATGCGCGCAATCCATTGGAGACCGTGCCCGTGCTCATGGTCGGGCGCCGCGCGATCCGCCAGTCGATGGCGATCATCGAGTACCTGGAGGAAACCCAGCCGCACCCGGCCCTGCTGCCGCCGGCGCCGCGCGAGCGTGCCCAGGCCCGCGCCTTGGCCCAGCTCATCGCCTGTGACGTGCATCCGCTCAACAACCTGCGCGTGACCCAGTACCTGCAACGCGAATTCGGCGCCGACCAGGCCGCACGCGAGGCGTGGATGCGGCACTGGATGGAGGTGGGCCTGCGTGCCTTCGAGGAGATCCTCGTGGCCGACGATGCACGCGGCATGTTCTGCAGCGGCGACGCGCCCGGCATCGCCGACATCTGCCTCGTGCCGCAGGTCTACAACGCGCTGCGCTACGGGCTCGACCTCACGCCGTTCCCGACCATCCGCGCGATCTACGACCACTGCCTGGCCGAGCCCGAGTTCGACGCGGCGCGGCCGGAAAAGCAGGCCGGCGCGGCGTAGCCCGCGCGCGCCGGCTGCAGGCACCGCCCGGCCCGGCGCGGGCCGGGTGCCGGCCCGGGGTGTTCAGCCGGCGATGTAGCGGTGGAGCTGCTCGATCTGCTCGCCCTGCTCGCTGATCACGGCCTTGACCAGGTCGCCGATCGACAGCACGCCGACCACCTTGTTGCCATCGAGCACCGGCAGGTGGCGCACGCGGCTGTCGGTGCACAGGCGCATGCAGGTGTCGATGCTGTCCTCGGGCGATACGCTGACCACCGCGGTGGTCATCACCTCGGCCACCGTGGTGTCGTTGGAGGTGCGGTTGTTGAGCACGACCTTGCGCGCGTAGTCGCGCTCGGAGACGATTCCGACCAGGGTGTCGCCCTTCATCACCAGCAGTGCGCCGCAGCCGCGCTCGGCCATCATCCGCAATGCCGCGCGCACGGTTTCCTCGGGTGCGATCGCATGGATGCTGCGACCCTTCCCGTCGAGCAGGTGCTTGACCTGGAGCATGCCGACCTCCGCGTTGAAACGGCCGAGTGCCGTGGTGCAGCCAGTCTAGCGCCGCGCGCGCGGGCCTGCTCGTGGCCGCGCCGCAGGCGCTCGGCTATTCCGCGCCCGGCGCGCGGTACTCGTCGACGAGGTACAGCGGACGCTGCTTGGCTTCCAGGTACAGCCGGCCCAGGTACTCGCCGATCATGCCCAGCGCCATGAGCTGCACGCCGCCGAGGAACAGCACCACCACCATGAGCGAGGGATAGCCGCGCACCGGGTCGCCCAGCAGCAGCGCCTTGCCCAGCACCCACAATCCGAACAGGAACGCGGCCAGCGAGGCCAGCAGGCCGATGTAGGTCGCCAGCTTGAGCGGCGCGCCGGAAAACGAGGTGATGCCGTCGAGCGCGAAGTTCCACAGCCGCCAGTAGCTCCATTTGCTGGTGCCGGCGTGGCGGGCGTCGCGATGGTAGACGATCGACAGCTGGCGGTAGCCGACCCAAGTGAACAGCCCCTTCATGAAGCGCTGCCGCTCGCGCACCTGGGCCAGGGCATCGAGCGCGCGCCGCGACAACAGGCGGAAATCGCCGGTATCGCGCGGGATCGGCGTCGCCGACAGACGTTCCATCACGCGGTAGAACGCCGCCGCGGTGAACTTCTTGAAGCGGCTTTCGCCCGCGCGCGAGGCGCGCGTGCCGTAGACCACGTCGTAGCCCTCGCGCCAATGCGCGACGAAGGTCGCGATGAGTTCGGGCGGGTCCTGCAGGTCGGCGTCGATCACCACGGCGGCGCCGTGGGTGACATGATCGAGCCCCGCGGTGAGCGCAAGTTCCTTGCCGAAATTGCGCGCCAGGCGCAGCGTGGCCACGCGTGGATCGGCCGCGCGCAGCTCGCACATGACCTGAAAGGTGTCGTCGCGGCTGCCGTCGTCGACATAGAGCACGGCGCTGGTCACGCCATCGAGCGTGTCGAGCACCTTGGCCAGGCGCGCATGGAACTCGCGCAGGCCCGCGCCCTCGTTGCAGGCGGGAACGACGATGGTGAGGTCGGGCATGGCACGCGCCGGCAGGTCGAGTCGGTCATGCTAGCCGAGCAGCCCGGTGACCGGAACGGCTCGACCCGCGCGCGGGAGTTCAGTGCGGCAGCCAGGCAGTGCCGCCCAGCGCCTGGGTCTGTTGCCGGATCCACGCCGCACGGCGCAACACGTAGGCGCTGGGGCGGTCGATCCTCAGGCGCAGCGGATTGGGCAGCACGGCGGCGAGCAACGCGGCCTGCTGCGCGTCGAGGCGGTCGGGGCGCGTGCGGAAATAGACGCGGCTGGCGGCGCCGACGCCGTAGGTGCCCTCGCCGAACTGGGCGATGTTGAGGTACATCTCGAGGATGCGGCGCTTGGGCCACAGCGCCTCGATCAGCACGGTGAAGTACGCCTCCAGTCCCTTGCGCAGGAAGCTGCGACCGTTCCACAGGAACAGGTTCTTGGCCACCTGTTGGCTGATGGTGCTGGCGCCACGCAGGCGCGCGCCCTCATCGGCCGCATCGAGCGCCTTCTGGATCTGTTCGAAATCGAAGCCGTGGTGGACCGGGAAACGCTGGTCTTCGGCTGCGACCAGTGACAGCGGCACCAGGGGTGTCACCGCGTTCCAGTCGACCCATTGGTAGCGCAGGCGGTAGCGCGCATCGCCGCGCCACTGTGCGGCGAGCCAGTCCTGCAGCATCACGGCCGACACCGGTGGCGGCACGAAGCGCAGTGCCAGCACCGTAACGATCCCGGCCACGAACCACACGAATGTGGCCAGGACGAGCAGGCGCAGGCAGCGCCGCCACCAGGGTTTCCTGCGTGCCTTGGCCATGCCGTGCGGGACCATGCGACCCGCGCACGAGGGTGCGCGGGTCGCAGGATACGGTCCACGTCAGCGCGTCAGTGGCACACGTAGTCGCCGCTCACCTCGCCGTCCTCGAAGCCGCTGGCGAAGATCACGTCGGCATTGGGCGTGGTGTCGTCGCTCATGCTCACCTCGTCGAGCAGGAAGCCGTCGAAGTTTGCCGCCGGGTCCGACGACATGCGCCAGCGCAGTTGCACGGTCTGTCCCGCATAGCTGGCCAGGCTGACCGAGAACGGCTTGAACACGGCGGTGGCCGAGCCGTTGTTCGGGTTGGCATTGTTGCTGGCCGTGCTCACGCCGCTGAACGCGCCGTGGCTGCTGGCGAAGCCGCAGGAGTTCACCGGCGGATTCTGCGTCTGCGCGAAGCTGCTCGGATAACCACCGGTCGGGGGCAGGTCCTGCCAGGTGCTGCCGCCATCGGTGGAGATCTCCATGACCACGCCGTCCCACTGGTACTCGAGGTCGTACCGGGCCTTGAAGCTCAGTGTCGCGCCGCTGTTGAGCGTGAGCGGAGGCAGCGTGATGCTCGCACAGGTCATGTCCGGATACGGCTGGTTGTCTGCCGCGTTGTGGTAGCTCAGGCTGCCGTTGCTGGCCGCCGAATCGGTGACCTGCCATGGCGCTTGCAGCGCCATGTAGCTGTGCGTGTCGACATCGTCGAGCAGCGTGGCCGGGTTGGGGCCGTCGGGTCCGGTCGGGGTGATGTTGAGCACGCGCGACAGCGGCGACAGGTTGCCGAGGCTGTCCTGGGCCGATACGCGGTAGTAGTACGGTTGGCCGTTGCTCACGGCGGTGTCGGTGAAGCCCGCGGTTGCCAGCGCGCTGGCGATGGTCGTGGGCGCGCTGAAGTAGGGGTCGACGTCACGCTCCACGGTGTAGGTGATGCCGCTGGACAGCGGACAGTTGGCACTGGCCGGGTCCCAGCCCAGCGTCACCGCGCAACTGCCCGCCGCGCCGTTGCCGGCCAACGACTGGCCATCGAAGCTGGGCATCAGCGAACAGGTATCGTCGGAGACCACCTCGACGCAGGCCGAGGCGTCGCCTTCGACATCACCCTGCACGCCACGCACCTTGTAGGCGTAGCTGTAGCCACCGATCGTGGTGTCGTCCACCAGTGGCGCCGCGGCACCGGTGGCCACCATGCGGAAATCGCCTGCCGCCGCGCTCGCGCAGGTGCCGTCGGCGCGATAGAGCTGGAAGCCCTGCGCGCCGGCGGCGCTGTCGAACGCAACTGCGATGCCGCTGCTGCCGTTGCTGCTGGCGTTGACCGAAGTAGGCGCCGGGAACACGGCCGGGTCTGGAATCGCGAAGCGGCCGGACACGGCCAGCGCGTAGCCTTGCCGGTCGGACCCTTCGGCACCGTTGCCGGGCACGTTGCCGGCCTTGACGCGGAACGTGTAGGCGCCCGCGCTCGGCGCGGGCAGGCGCACCTGCTCCACGGTGTTCTTGTTGTCCGCGCTGCCGCCGGTCTGCGAGGCGCCGCCACTGAACACGTTGCCAAGGTAGGTGCCGCCGGGGCCGATGACCTCGAGGTCGAGGTTGTTGATCAGGGCCGAGGTCGCACCCGGGGCGGCGTCGGCATCGAACCACACCAGCGTCGCGCGCAGTTCCGAACCCGCCTGCACGTTGTCGATCGTGTACTCGTTGACCCCGCCGGTCTGCAGGCCAGCGCCGTTGCTGCGCTCGAACAGGCGCAGGCGGCGGCTGTCATCGCCACCGGCCATGGTGTCGTTGAACCACAGGTTGCCATCGAGCCAGGCGCGGCCCCAGCCGGTGCCGGTGTTGGGCCAGCCGGCCGCGGCGTTGGTGCTCGCGTTGGTGCTGTTGAGCAGGATCGCCTTGAGTGCGGCACCGGTCGGGTTGTAGGCATCGGCGGCCTGCTTCTCGCCGCGCGGATAGTAGCCGTCGGCGAAGAACTGGCGCACGAGCAGCGCATTGCCCGTGAGCGTGGGCGCGGCCATCGAGGTGCCCGACATCGAGGCCGTGACCGGTGCCTGGATGGTCATGTTGAAGCTGGTCTGGTTCCTGGCCGACACGATCGCGGTGCCGGGCGCGGCGATGTCGGGTTTCATGCGTCCGTCGGCCGCCGGTCCCGAGTTGGAGTAGCTGGCCTTGGTGAGGCTGCCGCCGTGGCCGAGCGCGGCCACCGCCAGGCTGTTCTTGGCGTTGGCGGGCGAGCCGGTCGCGTTGGGGCCGGCCACGTCGTTACCAGCGGCCACCACCACCAGCAGGTCCTCGTTGCGGCGCGTGGCGCGGTCGAGTTCGGCGTCGTTGCCCATGTAGGCGCCCGCGGTCTGCGCGCCCCAGCTGTTGTTGTGCACGCGTGCGCCACCCGCATAGGCCTGGTCGAGCGTGCCGCCGAAGTCACTGATGATGATCGAGGTCGCCGACGCGGGGCCGGCATCCTGGAACAACAGCTGCGCGCCCGGCGCCATGCCGTCGGCGAGATCGTGGTTGGGCAGCAGCGGCGTCGCCGCCAGATAGGTGCTCGCACCGAAGGTGCCCGCGGCATCGCCGAGCACGGTGCCGGAGACGTGTGTGCCGTGGCCGGACGTGAAGTCGTAGTTGATCGGCCCATCCGGCTGCAGCCAGTAGGCGATGATCTTGTTGTCCGGATGCAGCGTGCCGATGTTGGGCAGCACCGGTGGCGGATTGTCCGACGGGGTGATCTCCACATGCGGGCCCAGCCCCTTGTCGAGCGCGGTGAACCAGGCTGCATTGGGCGAGGTGCCGCTGTCGGCCACCGCGGCGATCTGGCCGGTGCCGGTGATGCCGTGGTCCCACAGGGGCCGCGCGCCGCAGCCCGGGCCACTGCCCGCGCAGTTGGAGGTGTAGTTGCCCTGGATCGCGCCCGCGCTGGCGGCATTCATGGTCGTGGTCGGCAGCCAGGGCGCGACATAGGACACGCCCTCGATCGCACTGGCGACCTCGATCAGGGTGTCCAGGCTCGCGCGGCTCACGGCGGCGCGCACATACGGCAGCGCGGCAGCACGTTGGCTGCGCATCGTGATGGTCACGCCCGGAACCTTCTTGACGAGTTCGGCTGCGATGCTGGCCGAGGACACGCCGTCGAACGCGTTGATGCGCAGCTCATAGCTGCCATCGGCCTGCAGCGCAGGGGAATCGGCGCGCTGGGCGAGCCACAATTGCGCATCGAGCTTGAGCGCCGGCTGCAGCAGGTCGGCCCAGCGCACGGCCTGATTGGCGCGCAGGTCGCGCAGGCCGGCATGGCCCAGTCGCACGTAGTAGGCGTTGTTGGGCAGGTAGGCGAGGAACTGCACTCCCTGGCGCTGCAGCGACCCGCGCGCCTGCGCGAGCGTGGCCGCGTCGTGGAACTGCACGATCGCGTAGGCCGACGCCTTGACCGGCGCCGCCGCACCGATCGCGTGCACATCCAGCTGCTGCTGCAGCGGATCGAAGATGCCCGCGCGCGAGATGAGTTGTGACGGATTGTCACGCGCGTTGTCGATTGCGGCGACGGTGGGATGGGTGGCGGCAAGTTCGGTGGCGGCAGGTGCGGCGGCGGCGATGGCAAGGCCGATCGCGGCGGCCAGCGCGCGCACGCGCAAGGACGTGGGAGAGATCACGGATTACCCCAAGGATGGATGGAAGCCGGGAATGGCGCTGCGCAGCCTACCGCCGCCGGCTGCCTGGCTCAACGTCAGCCTGCACTTGCAGGAGATATTGTTCGTGTCTGAATCTGTTAGGTTTTCGTGAAATGCGCTATGATGACGCCGTGCCTGGTCGCGCGCTGGAACTTGAGCAAGCCATCGGGCGTCTGAACGATTCACCGCTTGGGTTTGCGCAGCCGCCAATGAAACCGCATGTCGCCTTGTTGTTGCTGTCGTTGCTGCCGCTTGCGGCGGTCGCGCAGCAGCCGCTCGGCACGGAATCGGCCACGCCGCTGGTGGATCGCCTGCTCGCCACCGACCTCGATCGGGGCGATGACTTGGCCGGTGCTCCAGTGTTGCCGATCTGGTCCGGCGCGGACGGCAAGCTGCTCGCCGTGGTCGCACTGCCGCCGGGCTGGACTGCGCCTGGCCAGCCGCTGTCGCCGACTCCTTTCGGCGCAGTGACTTGGGGTCCGGTCGGATCCCAGACGGTGGGCGGCGGCATTACGCTGCAGTTCGCCAGCGGCCTGCACCTGGATACCCTGCTCGGGCGTTACCTGCCCACGCTGGCGCCTTGCGCAGGTGGAGATTGCATTGTCCCGGCGGCTCCAGTCGCGGAGATGGCCAGTGGCGTGCTCGGCATGGGCTGGACCTCGCCTCAGGGCACGATCGACCTGAGCTATGGCTTGTCCTGGCTCAAGTCGACCCTGCCGCTGACCGCGCCGGACGGTGGCTTCGATCTGCTGTCACCGCCCGAGGTTGGCGCGGGCCTGGGATTGCTGCCGCGCCTGGTCGATGAGCGCTCGGCCATGTTCGCGCGCGGCCGTTGGCGGTTCGACCAGGACAGCGCGCTTGATCTCACCGCGAGCTACGCGCGGCTGCATGGCTCACGCATGGCGGGGGCGGCCTTGCCGGATGTCGATCTCGACCAGCTGTCGCTGAGCCTGGGCCTCGACGTGGGCTCGCTGCGCGGTGCGATCGTCGGGCATGTGCTGCGCAGCGACGACCCGCTGCTCGCGGGCAGGCGCTGGACCACGCTCGACCTGGGCATTTCCTGGCGTACGCCGTGGGCTGGCGAGCTCAGCGTGGGCGCCCAGAACCTGCTCGCGAAACCGGCCAGTTCGCCCCGCGACGGGGACGGCCAAGCTCGCACGCCCTATATTCAGTACCGGCAAGACCTGTAACTCACCGTCATCTCGCCAATCGCCCGGATCCGGGCGTGTGCGGCATCGGCTTGTTTCCCCATTCACGCCTGCGCCGGTTGGTGATCCGACCTGGCCCCTGCGGAGCGGGCTGCGTACGGCATCAGGCCGGGGCATGGCGCGGCGCGGCCCGGCCGCCCACGCAGATTGCCGATCTTTCCGCAAGTGCCATCGGCGCCTCCGACAGCACCCGGTCATAGTTCTCAAGGTATTGATTTATATGGCGATTCCTGGGATGTTAAGGCACGGAACAGGGATTCCAAGTTCGTAAGAATCTTGTTAGTATCCCGAACTGCCGAGGAATTTGGTGGGCCACATGTGGCCGTCCCCAGGATGGGAAAGCACTTGTCCCGAGCTGTGACAACTCTGACGTTGGAGAGTGAAATGAAATCAAAGAGCAACGAGCTTTTCAAAGCCGTTCGTTATGCTCTGTATGCGGGCGCAACCGCCGCGATCGGCCTGTCGGCCGCGCCGGTGTTCGCGCAGGATACGGCGCAGGACCAGGACAGCCAGAAACTTGAAACGATTACCGTGACGGGTTCGCGCATCCGCAAGGCGGACATCGAAACCGCACAGCCGATCGTGGTCATGGATCGTGCCGCGATCGAGAAGCAGGGCTTCAACTCCGTGGCCGACATCCTGCAGAACATGCCGGAAGCCGGTACCCCGCCGATCAGCCGCGCTTCGGTGCTGGCCTCGGGTGAAAACGTCGGTGGTTACTACATCGACCTGCGCAACCTCGGTGCCAACCGCACGCTGGTCCTCATCAACGGCAAGCGCCTGGGCACGACCAACGATGGTCTGCAGGACCTGTCGCAGATCCCGATGGCCGCGATCGACCGCGTCGAAGTCCTCAAGGACGGTGCCTCGGCGATCTACGGTTCGGACGCGATCGCGGGCGTGGTCAACGTGATCACGCGTCGCAACTTCGATGGTGCCGAAGCCAGCGCCTACGCCGGCCAGTACGATCAGGACGACGGCGTCAAGCAGAACTACAGCATGACGCTGGGCGCCCACAGCGACCGCGGTTCGGTCACGATGACCGCCGAATACAGCAAGGAAGACCCGGTGTGGGCCAAGGACCGCTGGTACAGCGCGTTCCCGGATACGGCGCGCCACCCCGACCGTGGCTGGACCCTCGTGTCGCAGTGGGGCAACTTCTTCATGCCGCCGGGCTACTGCTCGTCGGGCCTGTGCGCGCTCAACCCGGGTGGTGATCCGGCCAATCCGGCCGATTGGCACAACACGGGTGCGGGCGGTGGCATCAACGACCGTTCAAACTTCAACGAACAGATGATGCTCAACACCGGCATCGAGCGTCATTCGCTGTTCACGAGCGGTAACTACGACATCACCGACCACATCCGCTTCACGGGCGACTTCCTGTACAACAAGCGCCGTACCTCGCAGCAGGTGGCCGGCTATCCGTTCCAGCCCGCGTTCGTGATCCCGGGTTCGAACGACGAGTATCCGTACATCGGCCTGTCACCCGACAGCTACTTCAACCCGACCGGCGAGCAGATCTACTTCTATCGCCGCGGTTGGGAAGTGCCCCGCACCACGATCAGCGACCTGCAGACCTACCGCTTCACCGGCACGTTCGAAGGCGACTTCCAGATCGGCGACCACAGCTGGAACTGGGATGTGGGCGCGTTCGTCAACAACAACGACGTGCTCAAGGTCGGCCGTGGTGACTTCGCGTTGCTGGCCACGCGCAACGCGCTCGGCCCGTCGTTCCTCGATCCGGCCACGGGCCGCGTGACCTGCGGTACCCCGAGCAATCCGATCCCGTACGGTACCGCTCCGGGCTCGTGCGTGCCGTGGAATCCGTTCCTGACGCCTGAGGTGGGTGGCGCCTATTCGCTGTCCGATCCCGCGGTGCAGGCCTACCTGTTCCCGTACTCGCACGACACGGGCACCACGCGTACGGTCGACTACACCGCCAACATCACCGGCAGCGTGTTCACGCTTCCGGCGGGCGACCTGAGCCTCGCGGCGGGTTACGAGCATCGCGCCGAGTCGGGTGATTTCATTCCCGACGCGATGAAGCAGTCGGCGATGAGCACCGATCTGGCCAGCGGCCCGACCGGCGGCAAGTACAAGGTTGACGAGTACTACCTCGAAGTCGACGTGCCCGTTCTGCGCGACATGTTCCTCGCGCGCGAGCTGTCGTTCAACGTCGCGGGCCGCTACTCGAAGTTCAGCTCGTTCGGTGACACCACCAACGCAAAGTTCAGCGTGACGTGGCGTCCGATCGACGACCTGCTCGTACGCGCCAACTATGCCGAAGGCTTCCGCGCGCCGACCATCGGCGACCTGTATGGCGGCATCAGCGGCACGTTTGACTACTACACCGATCCTTGCGATGTGTTGCTCGGTGCGGCGGCAGGCAACTCGGCCGTCATGCAGCGTTGCGTGAACGGTTTCGGTGGCCAGCCGGGCGTGGGCGCCAACTTCCGCCAGCCGGGCCAGGGCGGCTCGCCTTGCGCGGCCATTCCATGCCAGACCGGCGTGCAGTTCTTCGCGGGCAGCAACCCGTTCCTGCAGCCGGAGACCTCGGAAGGCAAGACTGCGGGCCTGGTCTACAGCCCGCATTGGGTTGAGGGTCTCGACATCGCGGTCGACTGGTTCCGCATCCGCATCAACAATGCGATCGGTGGCGACTCGGTGAGCGGCATGCTGGATGACTGCTACGTCCTCGGCGTGGCCTCGCGCTGCAGTGCGCTGCTGTTCCAGCGCAGCCCGACCAATGGTGCGGTCATCTATGCACTGCGTGGTGGCCTGAACTCTGGTTGGGTCGAGTCGGAAGGCTGGGACTTCGGTATCAACTACCGTCTGCCCGAGTTCTCGTTCGGCCGCTTCATGGTGCGGTGGAATACGACCTACATGTCCAAGCAGGACTCCAAGGCCGACAACGCGCCGACCACGCCGGTCACGCACTTCAACGGCTACAGCACGAACTTCCGCACCCGGTCGGTCGGCAGCGTGGACTGGAGCTGGGGTGACTTCGGTGCGACGTTCACCTCGCGCTACTTCTCCTCGATCCGCGCGAGGTGCTCGTATGACGTGAATGGTGGCCAGGGTGGTCCGGAGTGCAACATGCCGCAGCATTGGGCCAACGGTACGCTCGGCAACTACCATCGCTCCGGTGCCAACACCTTCCACGACCTGCAGGTGCGCTGGACGGCGCCGTGGAACGGCACGATCTCGGTCGGTGCGAACAACGTGTTCGACCACACCGGTCCGATCGTGTACACCTCGCCGAACTCGCAGTACGACTACTACGGCGGCTTCGACATCGGTCGCTTCTACTACGTGCGTTACCAGCAGAAGTTCTAAACCGAACGAGTCTGCGCGTTCCTTCAACGGCCCCGGCAACGGGGCCGTTTTTTTTTGGTCGGCTTTACGGTGCCAGGGCGCTGCACCGCGGCGCGCAATCGGGGATCATGCGCGCATGCTCAACCGGCTCTGGCTCGGCTTTTTCCTCGTGGCGGCACTGGCCGCGTTCGCGCGCTGGATCGGTGGCGACGCCGGCGTGTTCGCGGCGATGATCGCGGCGCTGTTCGACATGGCGCGGCTGTCGGTCGAAGTGATGATCCTGCTGTTCGGCACGCTCACGCTGTGGCTCGGTTTCCTGCGTATCGCCGAGCGTGCAGGCCTGGTCGAGGTGCTCGCACGCGCGCTCGGTCCGGTGTTCGCGCGCGTGATGCCCGAGGTGCCGCGCGACCATCCCGCGCTCGGCCTCATCACGCTCAACTTCGCCGCCAACGCGCTTGGGCTGGACAATGCCGCCACGCCGATCGGCCTGCGCGCGATGCGCGAGCTGCAGACGCTCAACCCGAGAGCGGACACGGCCAGCAATGCGCAGATCCTGTTCCTCGTGCTCAACGCCTCGTCGTTGACGCTGTTGCCCGTGTCGATCTTCATGTACCGGGTGCAGCAGGGTGCGCCCGACCCCGCGCTCGTGTTCGTGCCGATCCTGCTCGCGACCAGTGCATCCACGCTCGCCGGTTTCCTCGCGGTGGCGTGGGTGCAGAAGATCCGCCTGCGCGATCCCTTGCTGCTGGTTGTGCTGCTCGGTGCGGCGACCCTGCTCAGCGCGTTCGTCACGCTGCTGCTGCGCTTGCCGGCCGCCTCGCTCGCGCCGCTGTCCTCGCTGCTGGGCAACCTCACGCTGTTTGCGATCATCCTCGCCTTCCTCGGCGTGGGGGCATGGCGCCGGGTGCCGGTGTACGAGAGCTTCATCGATGGCGCGCGGCAAGGCTTCGAGGTCGCGCGCGACCTGTTGCCGTACCTCGTGGCGATGCTGTGCGCGATCGGCGTGCTGCGCGCCTCGGGCGCGCTCGACCTCGCGCTCGATGGCGTGCGTTGGGCGGCGCAGGCGCTGCACCTGGACACACGCTTCATCGACGCGCTGCCGACCGCGCTGGTCAAGCCGTTCTCGGGCAGCGCCGCGCGCGCGATGCTCATCGACACCATGCAGGCGCATGGCGTGGACAGCTTCCCTGCGCTGCTCGCGGCCACGATCCAGGGCAGTACCGAGACCACGTTCTACGTGGTCGCGGTGTATTTCGGCGCGGTCGGCATCCGCCGCGTGCGGCATGCGGTGGGCTGCGCCTTGCTCGCGGACCTGGCCGGCGTGCTGGCCGCGATCGCGGTGTGCTATTGGTTCTTCGGCTGACGCGCGCGCGCCACCGCGTCGTCGGCCTCAGGCTGCCGCGAAGCGCCCGCGCTCAGCCGCGCGGCCGCCCGCGCAGGATGCGCGCGGGCAACAGGATCACGCTGCGCACCAGTTCCAGCGCCCCGTCGACCGCGATGCCGAGCAGCCGGAACGGCAGCAGCACCAGCCATACCAGCGGGTACAGCAGCAGCGCGATGAGTGCGAGCGGCCAGCACAGCACCAGCAGCAACAACCACAGCAGGAAGGTCAGCATCGTCGATTCTCCGCGGAATCGGCAGCAAGGTGCCGGCGCAAGGTCAGCACATGGCGTTGCTGCAGGCGATTGCAAGCGCCAGCGGCGTTCAGGCCTGTTCGGGCAGCCCGGAGGCGCCCGCGGGGCCCGTCGCCCGGATGTGCGGTGGCACCGCGCGCGTGACCTTCCACGCCAGGCCCCAGCCGACGAGCAGCAATGCGGTGGCCAAGAGGTAGGGCGCGCCGGGCAGCCACGCCGGCGCGCGGGCGCCGATGAACAGCGCGAACACCTGGGTGAACAGTGCGGGGCCGAAAATACCGGCCACGCTGCTCAGGCTGCTGATTGCGCCCTGCACGCGCCCCTGCTCGTGCTGGTCGACGCGATGGGTGATCAGCGCCTGGGTGGCCGGGCCGGCCAGGCCCCACAGTGCGAGCAGCGGGATCGCGGCGAGAAACACCGTGCCGGTCGGCGCCAGCCCCATGAGCGCGAATCCCGCCGCGCCGAACAGCACGCCGGCGAGCAGGGTGCGGCGCTCGCCGAGCACCGGAACCAGGCGCCGGACCAAGCCCGCCTGCACGATCGCATTGCACAGGCCCACCAGCGCGAGCGTGTAGCCGACCTTCTGCTCGCCCCAGCCGTACCGGTAGTCCGCGTACAGCACGAACACGCTCTGCAGGGCGTAGTGGGCGAGGTTGGCGATGAACACGAGGCTGGCCAGCCCAAACACCGACTGGTAGCGCCGCAGCAGCATCAGCGACCCGATCGGGTTGGCGCGCGACCAGTCCAGGCGCGTGCTGCGCCGCTCCGGCGGCAAGGATTCGGGCAGGATGAACCAGCCGTAGCAGAAGTTGGCCAGCGCGAGCAGCGCCGCCGCGTAGAACGGCCAGCGCAGGTCGTGATGGCCGAGAAAGCCGCCGAAGGCCGGGCCGATGATGAAGCCGATGCCGAATGCCGAGCCCAGCAGGCCATACGCGGCGGCGCGCTTGTCGGGCGCGGTCACGTCGGCGATGTAGGCGTTGGCGGTGGTAAAGCTCGCGGCGAACGCGCCCGAGAAGAAGCGCCCGATCAACAGCATCGGCACGCTGTTGACCAGCGCCATGAACAGGAAGTCGACGCCGATGCCGAGATTGGACAGCAGGATCACCGAGCGCCGGCCGTAGCGGTCCGACAGCGCGCCCTGGATCGGCGCGCACACGAACTGGATCGTCGCGAACAAGGTGCCGAATACCCCGACCCACATCGCCGCGCGTTCGATGCCGCCGCCACCCAGGCGCTCGATGAGGTGCGGCAACACCGGGATGATGATGCCGAAGGATAGGATGTCGATCAGCACCGTCACGAAGATGAAGATCACCGCGGCGCGGCGCGGCTGGCTGGCAATGGCGTTCAACGGGTGGTCCGGCAAGGGATGGGCGCGGGCGCAGGCAAAGGGCCCGGGGCGCGCCGCCTACTGGTGGGCGTGGCTGTCGATGTCGATGAAGCGCAGGAACTCGGCGCGCGTGCGCGCATCATCGCGGAACGCGCCGAGCATCTGGCTGGTGACCATCGACACCCCGCGCTTGTGCACGCCGCGCGTGGTCATGCACTGGTGCGAGGCGTCGATCACGATGCCCACGCCCCGCGGCTTGAGCACCCGGTCGATGCAGTGGGCGATCTGCGCGGTGAGCTTTTCCTGCACCTGGAACCGGCGCGCGTAGGCATCGACCACGCGTGCGAGCTTGGAGATGCCCACCACCTTGTCCGCAGGCAGGTAGCCCACGTGGGCGCGGCCGATGATCGGCGCCATGTGGTGCTCGCAGAACGATTCGAAGCGGATGTCGCGCAGCACGATGAGTTCGTCGTAGCCATCGACTTCCTCGAAGGTGCGTTCCAGGTACTCCGCCGGATCGACGGCATAGCCCGAAAACCAGTCGCGGTACGCATCCACCACGCGTCGCGGCGTGTCGCGGAGCCCCTCGCGCGCGGGGTCGTCGCCGGCCCAGCGCAGCAGCGTGCGTACCGCTTCTTCGGCCTGTTCACGACTCACCTGCGCAACGGCTGCCTCGCTCATGGTGTACTCCGGCTCGAACGAACCGACAGTGTAGCCCTGCGTGGCTCGTTACGGACGCCCGTCGCGCCCGCCATTCACCTTCGCGTGCGCCGCAGCCGGCGCGGCGGGGCTGCAGCACCCGTCGCGTCGGCCAGCGGCGCGAGCACCCACGACAGCGCCACGAGCCGGCTGCCGCGCTTGCCTTGCGAACCGCGCAGCAACTCGCTGGCGCGCGCCAGCAGTGCATTGAGCTCGGCCAGTTCGCGCGGCGTGACCCAGCCGGTCAGGCGCCCGGCCCACAGCTCGCGTCGAGGACCCTCGACCACGCTGGCCGGATCCGCCAGGGCGGCGGCGAAGTCCTTCTGCGCGACCCGCAGCAGGCTCGCCACCGTGCGCGCCACCGCACGCGCATTCGGGGTCGCCCCCGGTTGATAGCGCAGGCGCAGGCCCTTGCCGCGCAGGGTCGCGATGCGATACGTGCGGACCCCGGCATCCGCCTGCTCGCGCACCAGGCCCGCCGCCACCAGCTGGCGCAGGTGGTAGTACAGGCCATCCGCGGGGCGGCCAAGCCGCGCCGCGAGCGCAGCCACGCTCAGCGCGCCGGTGCTCGCCTCCAGTGCATCGACGATCTCCATGCGCGCGGACGAGGCGAGCAGGTCGATGGTGGCCACGTCGTCGATGACGTGGCGTGCGCCCTGTGCCATGAGTTGACTTGCCTTGTTTGAAATATGAGGCAATTATTCAAACCAGTGGCCGCCATTGGCAAGCGTGCGGCGCTCAACCGGGAGTCCCGTCATGTTGCAGCTGTTGCTGATTGCCGTATCGATGCTGGCACCCGCGCTGGCACCCGCCGCCGGTTCCGCGTCCGACGTCAAGGCCGTACTGGCTGCCGACAAGGCGGCCAGTGGCGGCACGCGCTGGGATGCCGTCACCAGCCTGGAACTGCAGGGCACGCTGCACGCGGGCGGCCTGGACGGCAGCTTTCGCACGCTGCAGGACCTGACCCGTGCACGCAGCGTGACGAGCTACCGGCTCGGACCGGTCGCTGGCGCCGACGGCTATGACGGCGAGCACGGCTGGACCCAGGATCCCGGCGGCGAGGTGGCCATGCTCGATGCGCCCGAGAGCCGGCGTCGCGCCCGCCGCCAGGCCTGGCTCGATGTGCATGGGTACTGGGATCCGCAGCGCTGGCCTGCGCGCTACGGCCCGCTGCAGCGGCGCAGGCTCGACGGCCAGGCCTATGCCGTGATCGAGGCCACGCCCGCCGACGGTGAACCGGTGACGCTGTTCTTCGATGTGGCCACGCATCGTCTGGCGCGCATCGTGCAGCCACAGGGACAGGACACCGCCACCACCGTGCTGTCGGACTGGCGCGAACTGGAGGGGCTGATCCTGCCGTTCCATGTCGTCACCGACTTGACCGACGCCGCCGGGCGCACCGATCCGCGTCGGCGCACCGAACTGCGCATCGAGCGCGGCCGCGTCAACGTGGCGCTGGCCGATACCGATTTCGCGCCACCGCAGATGACCGAGACCGCGCGCATCGAGCATGCCGACGGCATCACGCGCGTCCCGTTCGAACTCATCAACAACCACATCTACGTCGCGGGCGCGATCGACGGCAAGCCGGCACGCTTCCTCGTCGACACCGGTGGCGTCAACCTGCTCACGCCCGCCGCGGCGCGCAAGTTCGGGCTGGTGGCGCAGGGCAAGCTCGCCGCGCGCGGCGTGGGCGAACAGGAGGTCGACCTGGGCATCGCCCACGCCGGCGCGGTGCGCGTGGGCGATGCGGTACTGTCGCGCCCGGTGTTCTACGTGGTCGACCTTGGCGACCTGGACGCGGTCGAGGGCGTGGTCGCCGACGGTCTGGTGGGCTACGAGATGTTCCGTCGCTTCGGCGTGACCATCGACTACGGTGCGCGTGTGCTGGTGCTCGCCGAGACGGCACGTTTCGCCCCACCGGCCGGCGCCCACCGGCTCGCCTTCGAGCAGGCCGAGCGCATACCGGTGGTGATGGTGACGCTCGACGGCCTGCCGATCCGCACCAGCGTGGACACCGGTTCGCGATCCTCGCTCACGCTGCACTCGCCGTTCGTGCGTGAGCATGGACTGCTGGCCAGGTACCACGCCGACACCGAGGCCGTGGTTGGCTGGGGCGTGGGCGGACCCAATCGCGGTCGCCCCGCGCGACTGGGGCGCTTGCAACTGGCCGGCTTCGACATCGACGGTGTCGCGGGTGACCTGTACACGGGAGACAAGGGCTCGTTTGCGAGCCCCGACCTCGCCGCCAACCTCGGCGGAGGCGTGCTCCGCCGCTTCACCGTCGCGTTCGACTATGCCAACAAGGCCATGTACCTCGCCCCCAACGCGGCATTGGCCTCGCCCGATCCGTTCGATCGCAGCGGACTATGGCTGCTCGCGACTGGCGCCGGGCTGCAGGTCGCCGACGTGGCCGCCGACAGTGCCGCTTCCCGCGCCGGGCTGCGGGTGGGCGACCGTATCCAGGCGATCGCCGGTGAGGCCGTGGCCGCGCGCACGCTCGACCAGTGGCGCCAGCGCCTGCGCGAACTGCCGCCGGGTACGCGCCTGGCGATCGCCTATCGCCGGGATGGTGACCAGGCCCATGCGACGCTGGTGCTGGCCGAGCGCATAGCCGCACGCTGGCAGCCGGCGCCGGTGCCGCGCGGCGCGACCACGGGCCGCTAGTCGACCCGGCAGAACGCGGCCTTGAGGTAGCGCGATTCGGGCACGTGGGCCAGCCAGGGATGGTCGGCGCCGGCGCCGGACACCTTGAGCACCTGCACGCTGCGGCCGGCATAGAACGCCGCGCGGCGCAGCATGTCGAGGAATTGATCCTCGCCCACGAGGCCGGTGCACGAGCAGGTGAGGAACAAGCCGCCCGGCTTGACCGCGGCAAGCGCGAGCTTGTTCATGTCCAGGTATTTCTTGAGCGCGGGGATCACCTGCTCGCGGTCGCGCGTCATCTTGGCCGGATCGAGGATCACCACGTCGTACGGATCCTGGCCGCGGTCGCGCAGCCAATGGAAGATGTCGGCCTGCACGAAACGCACGCGGGCCTTGTTCAGGCGCGCATTGCGCTCGGCCAGTCCGAGAATGTCCTCGTCCAGGTCCACGCCGGTGACCTCGCTGGCGCCACCGATGGCCTTGGCGTAGATGCCGAAGCCGCCCGAGTTGCAGCACAGGTCGAGCACGCGCGCGTCCGCGCACAGGCTCGACAGGAACCGGCGGTTGTCGCGCTGGTCGGCAAAGAAACCGGTCTTGTGCTTGCTGCCGGGAGCGGCGTGGAACTGCACGCCGTGCTCGTGGATCACCACGGGCGCGGGTGCGGGCGGCGTCGCGCAATCGAAGCTCTCCTGCTTCTGCACGTGGTCCTCGGCGAAGCGGTACAGCCGGGCGCCCGGAAAGTGGTCGAGCAGGCACTGCTGGATCAGCTCGCGCTGGCGGAACATGCCGGCCGAGAAGTACTCGACCACGAGCATGTCGGCGAAGCGGTCGACCACGAGGCCCGACAGGCCATCGCCCTCGGAGTGGATCACGCGCCAGGCATCGGTGATGGCATCGAGCTTGAGCACGTCGCGGCGCAGTGCGACCGCGGCCGCGATCCGGCGCGCGAAGAAGTCGGCGTCGACCGCCTCGTCCGGGTCGGCGGTGAGCACGCGCAGCGAAATGCGCGAATGGCCGTTGTAGAAGCCGCGTCCCGCGAATCGGCCCTCGCGGTCGACGATGTCGACGATGCTGCCGGGCTTGGGCCTGTCCGCGGGCTTCTCCACCATCTTCTGGAAAATCCACGGGTGGTTGGAGCGGCGTTCGGTCTTGAGCCGGATCAGTGGCAGGGCATCGGCGGCAGGTTTTGTCATCGGCAAATTATAGGTGGCCTGCGGGCGGGTCCGGGCGCGTCCGGCGGCGCGATCGCGCGGTCCACCGCGCGCGGCCCTTGCGCGCGGCGGCGGCACCGGTTAGGGTGCGCTCCAGCAGAAGGGGAGTAGCTCTCCCGTCACCCTGATCGTCAGCACGAGCCGCAAGGCTCCGGTCGGGTGGGCGCAGACCGGTCCGGCCTGCGCGAGCGAGACCTTCGCCGTCGACGGCGAAGGTGTGTCCGCAACAAGCGCATCCCACGCGATCGACCCGTGAAACCCCGGTGTTCGCGAGGTTGTGCATGCATACGATGGCTACCCCCGGCTTGTGGATCGCGTTCACCATGGTGGTGGTGGTGGCGCTGGCAGCCGATTTCTGGGTGCTCGGGCGCCACGGCGCGCATCGGGTGACGCTGCGCGAGGCGGCATGGTGGAGCGCGGCTTGGATCACGCTCGCGCTCGCCTTCATGGCCGCGCTGTGGTGGTGGCTCGACGGCCATGGCGGGCGCGCTTTCGCCAACGAGATTGCGCTGGAGTTCCTCACCGGCTACCTGCTGGAGAAGGCGTTGTCGGTCGACAACATCTTCGTGTTCCTGCTGGTGTTCAACACCTTCGCGGTACCGGCCGAACTGCGCCAGCGCGCGCTCATGCTCGGCGTGATCGGTGCGATCGTGCTGCGTGGCGTGATGATCTTCGTCGGCGCGGCGCTGGTGGCTCGGTTCCACTGGGTGCTGTACCTGTTCGGGCTGTTCCTGCTGTTCACGGGCGTCAAGATGCTGTTGTCGGCCAACGACAAGCCCGACCTCGACCACAACCCGGTGCTGCGCTGGATGCGCGGCCACCTGCACATCACGCGCGGGTTCCACGGCGAGCAGTTGCGCGCGGTCGAGGACGGCCGCCACGGGTTCACGCCGCTGTTCGTGGTGCTGGTGCTGCTGGCCGTGGTCGACGTGGTGTTCGCGGTCGACTCGATCCCCGCGATCTTCGCGGTCACGCTCGATCCGTTCATCGTGCTCACCTCCAACGTGTTCGCGGTGCTTGGCCTGCGCGCGCTGTTCTTCCTGCTGGCCGGCATGGCCGACCGCTTCCACCTGCTTGGCTACGGCCTGTCGCTGGTGCTGGTGTTCATCGGCGCCAAGATGCTCATCGCGCACTGGTACAAGATCCCGATCGGGCTGGCGCTGGGGGTGGTCGCGGTACTCATCGTGGCGTCGATCCTCGCGAGCCTGGCGATCCCGCCGCGCAACAGCGAGTAGCGCGCAGCGCCGCGCCCGTGCCCGGCGCCTTGAGCGCGCGGCGCGCGCCCCCATCCTTGGCCCATGGACATCCGCCCCCTGCCCGAGCCGACCGCGCTGAGCGTCGCGCGCGATCGCGAGCGCATCCGTTACGCGGCCATCGGCGCGTTCGCGCTGACCGCGGGCCTGTGGCTGCTGTGGCTCGCGACCTGGTTGCTCGGCTGGCCGCTGGATGACCTGGGCATCCGGCCGCGTGCAGCCAGCGGCCTGCTCGGCATCCTCACCGCGCCGCTCGCGCATGCCTCGTTCGCGCATCTGATGTCCAACACCCTGCCGATCACGGTGCTGACCACACTCACGCTGTACTGCTACCCGCGCGCGACGCGCCTTGCGTTGCCGCTGATCTGGCTGTTGTCGGGACTGGGCGTGTGGCTGTTCGCACGCGACTCGGTGCACGTGGGCGCGAGCGGGGTCGCCAACGGGCTCATGATGTTCCTGTTCCTGGCCGGCCTGCTGCGGCGCGACCGGCTCGCGGTGGCCATCTCGCTGGTGGTGTTCTTCCTCTACGGCAGCATGCTCGCCTCGGTGGTGCCGACCCAGCCGCACATCAGCTTCGAGTACCACCTGGCCGGTGCGGTCGCCGGCGCAGTGGCGGCGATCGCGTTCTTCCGCCGCGATCCGCTGCCGCCGCGCAAGCGCTACAGCTGGGAGGACGAACCCGACGAGCCTGCCGCCGACGACGAGCTGGAGCTGCCGCGCGCGGGCGAGGTGCCGGTGCTGTGGCGGCGCGAGGCGCCGCCGCGGGGCGCGCAGATCATCGTGTTCCGGCAGCGCCCGCCCACGCCGCCGCAGGACCCGTCCTGAGCGCGCTGCCGCATGCGCGGGCAGCGCCTGCGCGCTACAGTGGCGGTCACGCTTCATTCGGGGGTTGCACCATGTCACCGCAAGCACGCCGCGTCGAGAGCCTGCACACCGACAAGGGCTATGTGCCGGTCTACACCACCGCCGTGGTCGAGCAGCCATGGGCGCAGTACACGCCGGTCGAGCACGACACCTGGGCGCGCCTGTTCCGGCGCCAGCGCGAGGTGCTGGACGGGCGCTCCTGCGGCGAGTTCTTCGCCAACCAGGAGCGCTTCGGCATGAATGCCGAGGCGATCCCGCGCTTCGACGACATCAATGCGATCCTTGCGCGCAGCACCGGCTGGCAGATCGTGGGCGTGGAGGGTCTGCTGCCCGAGCTCACCTTCTTCGAGCACCTGGCCAACCGCCGCTTTCCGGTCACCTGGTGGATCCGCAAGCCCGAGCAGATCGACTACATCGCCGAGCCCGACCTGTTCCACGACCTGTACGGCCACGTGCCGCTGCTGCTCGATCCCGCGTTCGCCGACTACATGCAGGCCTACGGCCGCGGCGGGGTCAAGGCGCATGGCATCGGCGCCGACGCGCTCATGTACCTCACGCGCCTGTACTGGTACACGGTCGAGTTCGGCCTGATCCGCCAGCGCGATGGCCTGCGCATCTACGGCGCCGGCATCCTCAGTTCCAAGGGCGAGTCGATCCATTGCCTGGAATCGGCCGCGCCCAACCGCATCGGCTTCGACCTCATGCGCATCATGCGCACGCGCTATCGCATCGACAGCTACCAGAAGACCTATTTCGTCATCGACAGCTTCGAGCAGCTCATGCGCGCGACCCAGCCCGATTTCACCCCGTACTACCGCGAGCTGGCCAGCCTGTCGACGATCGCCGCGGGCGACGTGCTCGACGGCGATGCGGTGATCCAGCGCGGCAGCGGCGAAGGCTGGAGCGTGGACGGCGACGTGTGAGGAACCCGCAACGCCCGCCGCGGTCGATGTGGCCTGCCGACCGGAGCCGAGGCATGCGCGTGCGCTGGATCCTGCAAACGACCGTATGGGTCGCCGCCTGCATGGGCGGCGTGGCCCATGCCGAAATCAAGCTCGCCGCGGCCGACGGCTTCTGGCTCGCCTACGCCGCGCCGTTGCAGGCCACGCCCACCAAGGCCTGGGCCGCGCTCGTGCAGGTGGGCAAGTGGTGGGATGACGAGCACACCTGGTCGGGCAAGGCCGCCAACCTCAGCCTCAAGCCCACGGCCGGTGGCTGCTGGTGCGAGACCTGGGCGGCCGGCAGTGCCGAGCATGGTCGCGTACTGATGGCGCTGCCGGGCCGGTTGCTGCGCATCGAGGCCGCGCTCGGTCCGTTGCAGGAGCACGCGCTCAACGGCGTGCTCAGCCTGTGGCTGCGCCAGGACGACTACGGCAAGGCGCGCATCGAGCTGGAGTACCGCGTCAATGGCGGTTCGGCCAGTGCGCTCGACGCGTTCGCGCCGCAGGTCGACGACGTGCTCGGCGCACAGTTCGCGCGCCTCGTGCGCTACATCGACACGGGCGATGCGGCGCAGCCGGCCAAGGCCGAACAGGTCGCCGCCGACAGCGCGCGCGGTGCGGCCGCACGAGCGGCGATCCTTGAGGAGTGGAAGCAGGAACTCGAGC
>QUBV01000031.1 GCA_014338185.1 Lysobacterales bacterium
CATCCTGCGCCGCCACGATGGCCGGCGCCCCGCGGTCCACGCTACGCGACGCCGACTCGCCGCACAACCGGCCTGTGCTCACAGCCGCGCCGCCAGGCGCGTGCCCTGGTCGATTGCGCGCTTGGCATCGAGCTCCGTCGCGAGGTCGGCGCCGCCGATCCGATGCACGCTGCGGCCGATCGCGGCGAGCGCGGACTGCAGCTCGCGGTTGGACTCCTGTCCCGCGCACACCACGATGGTGTCGACCGCCAGGCAGCGCGCCGCGCCATCGATGCGCAGGTGCAGGCCGGCCTCGTCGATGCGCTCGTAACCGACCCCGCCAAGCATGGTCACGCGCTTGGCCGCGAGCGTGGCGCGATGCACCCAGCCGGTGGTGCGGTTGAGGCGCTTGCCCGGCTTGCCCGGCGTGCGTTGCAGCAGCCACAGCTCGCGCTCGGGCGGCGCCGGGGCGGGTGGCAGCAGGCCCGCACGCGCCTGCAGGCTCATGTCCACGCCCCATTCGCGGCTCCAGCGCGCGATGTCGGTGGTGGGCGAGGGTGCGTTCTCGACCAGGAACTCGGCCACGTCGAAGCCGATGCCGCCGGCACCGATGATGGCCACGCGCGGCCCCACCGCGGCGTGGTCCTGCAGCACGTCGAGGTAGCTGAGCACGTTGGCGCGGTCCGCGCCCGGCAGCGACAGCGTGCGTGGCCGCACTCCGCTCGCAAGCACCACCTCGTCGAAGTCGCGCAGCATCGGCGCATCGGCGCGCGTGGACAGGCGCAGTTCGACTCCGGTCTGGTCGATGCGGCGCGCGAAATGGCGCAGCGTCTGTGCGAATTCCTCCTTGCCGGGAATGCGCATGGCGAGGTTGAACTGGCCGCCGATGCGCTCGGCCTGCTCGAACAGGGTCACCGCGTGGCCGCGCTCGGCCAGCGTGGTGGCGCAGGCGAGGCCGGCCGGGCCCGCGCCCACCACCGCGATGCGCTTGCGCGCCTGCGCCGGTTCGAGCCGCAACTCGGTTTCGTGGCAGGCGCGCGGGTTGACCAGGCAGCTGGCGCGCTTGTGCTCGAACACGTGATCGAGGCAGGCCTGGTTGCAGGCGATGCAGGTGTTGATGTCGTCGGCGCGACCGGCGCGCGCCTTGGCGACCCATTGCGGGTCGGCCAGGAACGGCCGCGCCATCGACACCAGGTCGGCATCGCCCGCGGCGAGGATGCGCTCGGCCACCTCCGGCATGTTGATGCGGTTGCTCGTGATCAGCGGGATTGCCACCTCGCCCTTGAGCCGGCGCGTGACCCAGCTGAACGCCGCGCGCGGCACGCTGGTCACGATGGTCGGTACGCGCGATTCGTGCCAGCCGATGCCGCTGTTGATGAGGCTCGCGCCGGCGGCCTCGACCTTGCGCGCGAGCGCCACGACCTCGTCCCAGGACTGGCCGCCTTCGACCAGGTCGAGCATCGACAGCCGGTAGATGATGATGAAGTCGGAGCCGACCGCCGCGCGCATGCGCCGCACGATCTCGACCGGGAAGCGCTGGCGGCGCTCGACGCTGCCGCCCCAGTCGTCGTTGCGCCGGTTGCTGCGCTCGGCCAGGAACTCGTTGATGAGATAACCTTCCGAGCCCATCACCTCGACACCGTCGTAGCCCGCATCCTGTGCCTTGCGCGCGCAATTGACGAAGTCGCCGATGGTGCGCTCGATGCCGCGGGCGCTCAGCGCGCGCGGCGTGAACGGCGTGATCGGGGCCTTGATCGGTGACGGAGCCACCGACAGCGGGTGGTAGCCGTAGCGCCCGCCGTGCAGGATCTGCAGGCAGATACGGCCGCCCTCGCCGTGCACCGCGCGCGTGACCTGGCGATGGCGCGCGACATGCCAGGGCATGGACAGCCGCCCGCCCAGCGGCGCCAGCCAGCCCTGGATGCTGGGCGCGATGCCGCCGGTGACGATGAGCCCGACCCCGCCGCGCGCGCGTTCGGCGAAGTAGGCGGCGAGCTTGCCGTAGTCGCGCGCGCGGTCCTCCAGCCCGGTGTGCATCGAACCCATCAGTACGCGATTGGGCAGGGTCACATGGCCGAGGTCGAGCGGCGCCAGCAGGTGCGGGTAGGGCATGGCAGGGTGGCACCGATTCAAACGATCGTATGAAGATGCCGGGAATGCGACCACGCCGCAAGCAGCGCCGCGCGGCTCGTGCGATGCTCGTGCGCACCGTGCAAGGGGACCGGACATGCGCGCACTGCTGCCGATGCTGTGGTTGCTGGCCACGACTGCGAGCGCGGGCGAGTGCGAGCGACCGGGCGACACGTTGTTCGCCAGCGGCTTCGAGCGCGTGCCCGCGCAGGCCTACTACGTGGCGCCCACGGGCGCCGACAGCAACGATGGCAGCCTCACCGCGCCGTGGCGCACGCTGCAGCATGCCGTGGACCTGGCGGACGCGGGCACGGTGGTGTGCGTGCGCGAGGGCGTGTACAACGAACTGGTCACGCTCACCCGCTCGGGCTCGGCGGCGGCCGGGCCGATCGTGCTGCAGGCGGTGCCGGGCGAGGCTGCGGTGATCGACGGCGCGGGCCTGCCGATCCCGGACGGCCAGTACGGACTCCTCACCCTCATCGACGTGAGCCACGTGACCGTGCGCGGACTGGAACTGCGCAATTACGTGACCGCCTCGACCGCCAAGGTGCCGATCGGCCTGTACCTGACCGGCGCCGGCAGCCATATCCGCCTGCTTGGCAACCACATCCACGACATCCGCAACACCGGCAACGGCTGTGCCGCCAACGCCTTCGGTCTCAAGGTCGACGGCACGCGCGCGCCCGAGTCGATCAACCAGCTGGTGATCGCGGGCAACGAGATCGACCACCTCGTGCTCGGCTGCAGCGAGTCGTTCTCGCTCGACGGCAACGTCGAGCACTGGATCATCAGCGACAACCTCGTGCACGACACCAACAATATCGGCATCGGCGCGATCGGCTTCGAGGGCGTTGCGCCCGATCCCGCCTGGGACCAGGCGCGCGATGGCGTGATCAGCGGCAACACCGTCTACAACATCAGCTCGTACGGCAACCCGGCCTACGGCAACGAATATGCCGCCGATGGCATCTACGTCGATGGTGGCACGCGCATCCTCATCGAGCGCAACCGCGTGCACCACGTCGACATCGGCATCGAGGTCGCCAGCGAACATGCCGGGCGCACCAGCAGCCAGGTCATCGTGCGCAACAACCTCGTCTACTTCGGCAACTCGGCGGGCATTTCCATCGGCGGCTACGCCGCGGGCGTCGGCGGCAGCAGCCAGGTCACGATCCTCGGCAACACGCTGTTCCACAACGATCGGCAGGACACCGGCTCGGGCGAGTTCCAGATCCAGTTCCACGCCAGCGACAACCTGTTCGCGAACAACCTCGTGCATGCAGGCGCGGCCGGCGTGCTGGTGAGCGCGTGGACCGGTGACACGCCATCGCCCGCGGCGCTCGACCACAACCTGTACTACTCCGACGCCGGCGCGGCCGGCTCGTACTGGATCTGGCGTGGCGTCGAATACGATTCCCTGGCCGGCTATCGCGCGGGCGCGGGGCAGGATGCCCATTCGCCGTTCGCCGATCCGCTGTTGCTCGACCCGCTGCTGCCCGACCTGCGCCTGGGCGTGGCCTCGCCCGCGATCGACGCCGGCAGCACCGCGGGCAGCCTGCCCGTCGGGCCGCTCGATTTTGGCGGCCGGGCGCGCGTACGCGGCAACGCCATCGACATCGGCGCCTGGGAATACTGACGCCATGGGCGCTGTGGCGGCCCGGGCGGCATGCACGGCGGGCGCGGCGTCGGGCCGGTGGCGCGTCGGCGCTGCGCAGAGCGTGGTCGCGGTTCCGGCGCAGCGCGGTTGGCCGCCAATCGGCGACAATGGCGCTTTGCCTGCCGCCAGCCACCGCCATGAACCGCCTCCATCGCCACGCCCTGCCCAACACCGAGCTTGACTGTTTCGACGCGCGCGCGGCGGTCGAGGCCTTGCGCCCCGGGGCGTGGGCGGGCCTGCCCTACACCGCGCGCGTGCATGCCGAGAACATCGTGCGCTGCGCCGCGCCGGCCCAGATCGATGCCTGCCTGCGCCAGCTGGTCGAGCGCCGCCGCGACATGGACTTTCCCTGGTACCCGGCGCGCGTGGTGTGCCACGACATCCTCGGCCAGACCGCGCTGGTCGATCTCGCCGGACTGCGCGAGGCGATTGCGAAGCAAGGCGGTGATCCGGCCCGCGTCAACCCGGTGGTGCCGGTGCAGCTCATCGTCGACCACTCGCTCGCGGTGGAGGCGCCGGGTTTCGACAAGGACGCATTCGCCAAGAACCGCGCGATCGAGGATCGGCGCAACGCCGACCGCTTCCACTTCATCGACTGGTGCAAGCGCGCGTTCGACAACGTCGACGTGATCCCGGCCGGCAACGGCATCATGCACCAGATCAACCTCGAGAAGATGTCGCCCGTGGTCTACGTGCGCGACGGCGTGGCCTTCCCGGACACCTGCGTGGGCACCGACAGCCACACGCCGCACGTGGACGCGCTGGGCGTGATCGCGGTCGGCGTGGGCGGGCTCGAGGCCGAGAGCGTGATGCTCGGGCGGCCGTCGATGATGCGCCTGCCCGAGATCATCGCGGTGGAACTGGACGGCCGGCCGGGCGAGGGCATCACCGCCACCGACGTGGTGCTGGCCTTGACCGAGTTCCTGCGCCGGGAAAAGGTCGTGGGCGCGTATCTGGAGTTCCGCGGTCCGGGGGCGGCCGCGCTCACGATCGGCGATCGCGCCACGATCTCCAACATGGCGCCCGAGTACGGGGCCACCGCGGCGCTGTTCTTCATCGACGACAACACGCTCGACTACCTGCGCCTGACCGGGCGCGACGAGGCCCAGGTGCGGCTGGTGGAGACCTATGCGCGCCATTGCGGCTTCTGGGCCGACGACCTGGCCGATGCGCAGTACGAACGCACGTTGCATTTCGACCTGTCCGGCGTCACGCGCACGCTGGCAGGGCCGAGCAATCCGCACCGGCGCCTGCCGGTCACCGCGCTGGCCGAGCGCGGCATCGCCGACCCGGCCAAGCTCGCCAGCGCGCTGGCCGACGCGGCGCAGGGGCGGATTCCCGACGGCGCGGTGATCATCGCCGCGATCACCTCCTGCACCAACACCTCCAATCCGCGCAACGTGATCGCCGCGGCGCTGCTCGCGCGCAACGCCAACGCGCGCGGACTGATGCGCAAGCCATGGGTCAAGACCTCGCTCGCGCCCGGCTCCAGGGCGGTCGAGCTGTACCTGCGCGAAGCCGGTCTGCTCGGCGAACTCGAGCGGCTCGGTTTCGGCATCGTCGGCTTCGCCTGCACCACCTGCAACGGCATGAGCGGCGCGCTCGACCCGGCGATCCAGCGCGAGGTGGTCGAGCGCGACCTGTACGTGACCGCGGTGCTGTCGGGCAACCGCAACTTCGACGGCCGCATCCATCCCCATGCCAGGCAGGCCTTCCTCGCCAGCCCACCGCTGGTGATCGCCTACGCGATCGCGGGCACCGTGCGCTTCGACATCGAGAAGGACGTGCTCGGCGTGGATGCGCACGGGCGCGAGGTGCGCCTCAAGGACATCTGGCCCAGCGATGCCGAAGTCGATGCGGTGGTGCGCGCGAGCGTCAAGCCCGAGCAGTTCCGGCGCATCTACGAGCCGATGTTCGCGCGTGGCGGCGCGCGCGAGCGCGCCAAGCCGCTGTACGACTGGCGTGCGCAGAGCACCTACATCCGCAATCCGCCGTACTGGGAAGGTGCGCTGGCCGGTGCGCGCACCTTGCGCGGCATGCGTCCGCTTGCGCTGCTGGGCGACAACATCACCACCGACCACCTCTCGCCCAGCAACGCGATCCTCGCCAGCAGTGCGGCGGGCGAGTACCTCGCGCGCATGGGCCTGCCCGAGGAGGATTTCAATTCCTACGCCACCCATCGCGGCGACCACCTCACTGCGCAGCGCGCGACCTTCGCCAATCCCAAGCTCATCAACGAGATGGCCATCGTCGATGGCGCGGTGAAGCAGGGTTCGCTCGCGCGCGTGGAGCCGGACGGCACCGTGATGCGGATGTGGGAGGCGATCGAGACCTACATGCAGCGCCGCCAGCCGCTCATCGTGATCGCCGGCGCCGACTACGGCCAGGGCAGCAGCCGCGACTGGGCGGCCAAGGGCGTGCGCCTGGCCGGGGTCGAGGCGATCGTGGCCGAGGGCTTCGAGCGCATCCATCGCCAGAACCTCGTCGGCATGGGTGTGCTGCCGCTGCAGTTCGAGCCGGGTACCACGCGCACCACGCTCGCGCTCGACGGCCGCGAGACCTTCGACGTCAGCGGCGAGCGCAGCCCGGGCGCGACGCTCACACTGGTCATCCATCGGCCCGACGGGCGCAGCGAGCAGGTGCCGGTCACCTGCCGCCTCGATTCCGACGACGACGTGACCACCTACGAGGCCGGCGGCGTGCTGCAGCGCTTCGCGCAGGACTTCATGGCCGCCAGCCGCGCGGCCTGAGGCGCGCGGCGTGGCCGGGCGCGCGGGTCTGCCTCAGGTCGGGTCGAAGCCGTTGCGGAAGATGCGCTCGTCGGCGCGCGCGTCGGCGAGCAGGTTGATGTAGACCTCGAGGTTGGTGTAGCCGGCGATGCCGGTGAGCGGCAGCGACAGCGTGCCGCCATTGCGGTCGGCGGCGTTGTTGGGGTTGAGGCCATGCGCGCTTTCCCACGCGTCGGGCATGCCGTCGCCATCGCTGTCGGCGGGCGCTGGCGGCGGTGATGCGGGCGGGAAGTCGAGGTCGAACGCGTCGTTGGCCAGCGGCGTGCCCCAGTCGACCGGGCTGATCGTGCCGCTGAGCGCACTGGCGCGGAACCGGCGATCCATCGGGTCGGCCGGCAGCGCGCCGACGTTGTGCAGCAGGTTGCCACTCCAGTCGTCGCCGGCGAAGTAGGCCACGCTCGCGAACGGGTGGCGGCCCGTGCGGCGCGTGGCCACGCCCAGGTCGGTGTTGGGCGCGTTGCCCGGAAAGTCGTTGCAGCAGTAGAACAGCTGGTAATCGGCCAGGGCCGGATACAGGTTCAGGTGGTTGCCCTGCACGTACAGGCTGTTGCTGGCCACGTCGAGCAGGTCATGCAGCACCATGCCGTAGGGAAAGCTCGCACGCGCCTGCATGTGGTTGCCGACGTAGTTGAGCTCGACCCGATACGGGCCATCCGCCGGGTTCTGGTCGACGTCGCGGTTGTACCAGACCAGGAATCCCGGGTCGTGGTAGTAGTTGTCCGAGACCTCCAGTTGCAGCGCATGCGCCTGGCAGTCGGCAACGCTGGGCGGATCGCCGTCGTAGCCGCTTGCCTCGCAGGTGATCTCGGGCAGGCGTCCGCCAATCCGGTACCACAGGTTCTTGAGCACGCTGAGCCGGTTCTGCGGCAGCGCCGGGTGCGAATAGTTGAGCAGCATGCCACCGCGGTCGGCATGATCGCCCACGGTCTCGGCGAGGATGGATCGCTGGATCGTGCCATCGGCGGCCCAGGACAGCTGCACCGCCTCGTCGGTGGCGCCCGCGATCGAGACATGGTCGAAGATGAAGGTGTCGATGCCGTCGAGCCGCAGGCCGTCGTCGAGACAGGCATCGTAGTCGTCGACGCAGCCTTGGCCGCCCGGGATCGGCAGGTTCCAGGCCGGGCGCAGGCGCAGGTGGCGCACGATGAGGTTGCCGCAGTCGTTTTGCTCGTAGTGGCCGTCGCACAGCAGCCCGCGCACGATCACGCCGCCGGGCGAGGTCTGGCCCGCGATCGTGACATCGCCGTGGCGCACGTTGGCGAAGGCATGGATCACGCCGCTGACGCGGAACACGATCGTGCGCGGACCACTTTGCGCCAGCGCATGGTTGAGCGAGCCGGGCTGGATGCCGGCCGGATCGGCGGCGAGCGTGGTTACGGCATACACCGCGCCCCCGCGGCCGCCGCTGGCGACGGCGCCATGGCCTTCGGCGCCGGGAAAGGCCGGCGGTGACTGCGCGAGCGCGGCGGTGGCCGGCAACAGCAGCGCCAGCAGCAGGTGGGTGAGCCAACGATGGCGTGGCACGGACATGACAGGATCCCCCCCTTTGGGCCTCATCGCCCAGTACAGGCGCATTTTGGCCCGGCCAGGAGACACCTGGGTGCGGTCACGGCACCGGTGGCGCGTCATGCCGGCACGCGTTCATGCGCGCGGGCGCATCATGGCCGGTGCCCGGCTGCCACGCGGCATCGCTGACCGTACTGCGCCGCCGGGGTTCGTCCGCCCATGGGGAGGTGCTGCAGGCCATGACATCGTTCGATTCCAACGTGCGCCCGGACTGGGACGAGGTGCTCACCGCGATCGTCGACTATGTCGCGCGCTTCGAGCCGCGCAACGAACTGGCCTGGCACACCGCGCGCCACATGCTCATCGATTCGCTTGGCTGCGCGCTGGAGGCACTCGACTACCCGGCCTGCACCAAGCTGCTCGGGCCGCTGGTGCCCGGCGCCACACTCGCCAATGGCGCGCGCGTGCCCGGCACCGCCTTCCAGCTCGATCCGGTCAAGGCTGCCTTCGACATCGGCGCGACCATCCGCTGGCTCGACTTCAACGACACCTGGCTCGCCGCCGAGTGGGGCCATCCCTCGGACAACCTCGGCGCGATCCTCGCGCTGGCCGACTGGCGCAGCCGCAACGGCGCCGCGCTCACGATGCGCGACGTGCTCGAATGCGCGATCAAGGCGCACGAAATCCAGGGCGTGATCGCGCTCCGGAACTCGTTCAACCAGGTCGGCATGGACCATGTCGCGCTGGTCAAGCTCGCCTCGACCGCGATCGCCTGCCATCTGCTCGGACTCGATCGCGAACGCTCGCTGGCGGCGTTGTCGCAGGTGTTCGTCGACGGCCAGGCGCTGCGCACCTATCGCCACGCCCCCAACACCGGCTCGCGCAAGAGCTGGGCCGCCGGCGATGCGACCAGCCGCGCGGTGCGCCTGGCACTGATCGCGCAGAGCGGCGAAATGGGCTACCCGAGTGCGCTGACCGCGCCCGCGTGGGGCTTCTACGACGTGGCCTTCCAGGGCCGCGAACTGCGCTTCGAGCGCGACTACGCCAGCTACGTGATCGAGAACGTGCTGTTCAAGATCAGCTACCCGGCCGAGTTCCATGCGCAAAGCGCGATCGAGGCCGCGATGAGCCTGCACGCACAGCTGCAGGCGATGGGACGCTCCAGTGACGACATCGCCAGGATCGTGATCCGCACCCAGGCCGCGTGCATGCGCATCATCGACAAGCAGGGGCCGCTCGACAATCCGGCCGATCGCGACCACTGCATCCAGTACATGGTGGCGGTGCCGTTGATCTTCGGGCGCCTGACCGCGGCCGACTACGAGGACGCGGTCGCGGCCGATCCGCGCATCGATGCGCTGCGCGCGAGGATCCGCTGCGTGGAGGAGCCGCAGTTCACCGCCGACTACCACGACCCCGACAAGCGCTCGATCGCCAATGGCCTCAGCGTCACGCTCAGCGACGGCAGCGTGCTCGACGAGGTGCTGGTCGAGTATCCGATCGGCCACCGGCGCCGGCGCGCCGAAGGCATACCCCTGCTCGAAGCCAAGTTCCGCCGCAATCTTGCGCGGCGCTTCGACGAGACGCGCCAACAGCAGATCCTCGCGATCGCGCTCGATCAGGCGCGGCTGGAGGCACTGCCCGTGCATGAGTTCATGGACCTGTTCGCGGCCTGAACCGCACGGCTTGCGCGAGCGGGCGCGCTTGACCACACTCGCGCGCCCGCCGCCGTTGCCCGGAGTGCGCATGTCCGATCCATCTGCCGCAGTGCCCGCGGCCGCGTCGATGCGCCGCACATGACCGCCGCGCCACACCGCGTGCATGGCCTTGCGCTGGACCAGGTCGCACCCGACTGGCCCGCGCTGACGCTGGCGGAGCTGGCGCCGCTGCTCGCCCGCCATCCCGCACTGGGCGCGCCGCGCGCAATCGCCTGGCACAGCCCGCGACCGCTGTCGGCGGCGGCGCTGGTCGACTGCGCGCACGGCCGCGTGTTCATCAAGCGCCACCACCGCAGCGTGCGCGACCTCGACGACCTTGCGGAGGAGCATGCCTTTGCGCAGTGGCTGCGCGGGCGCGGGATCCCGGTGCCGGCCGTGCTCGCCGACCACGCGGGCCACGAGGCCGTGCCGCTGGGCGACTGGGTCTACGTGGTGCAGGCGCCCGCCGACGGGCTCGACCTGTACCGCAATACGCCTTCGTGGGTGCCGCTCAGCCGACTCGACCACGCCCGCTGCATGGGCGCGATGCTCGCGCGCGTGCACGCTGCGGCGGCCGGTTACGCGGCGCCGCAGCGGCGCACCCACATCCTGGTCGCGCGCAGCGAAATCATCGAGGCATGCGACCCGGTCGCGGAACTGGCCGCGCAGCTGCCGCGGCGGCCGGGGTTGGCCGCCTTCCTCGCCGCGCGCGACTGGCGCGGCGAACTCGCGGGCGTGTTCGCGCCGTTCCATGCGCGGCTGCAGCCGCAGCTGGCCGCGCAGCCGCGCCTGTGGACGCATGGCGACTTCTATGCCGCCAACCTGTTCTGGAGCGGCGCCGCCGCGGTCGCGCAGGTGACCGCGGTGGTGGATTTCGGCCTGTGCGCGCGCACGTTCGCACTGTTCGATCTCGCCACCGCGATCGAGCGCAGTGCGATCGCGTGGCTGCAGGCAGGCAGCGACCGCGCGCATGTGCAGGTCGCGCGCGCGCTCATCGACGGCTACCGCGGCGTGCGTGCGCTCACTGCGCATGAGCTGGAGCTGCTGGCCGACCTGCTGCCGCTCGTGCACGTGGACTTTGCGCTGTCGGAAGTGGAGTACTTCCACGCGATCACGCGCAGCCCGGACAACGCGCGCATCGCGTGGGACACCTTCCTGCGTGGCCATGCTGCATGGTTTGCCACGCGCGAGGGCGAGGATCTGCGCGCCGCGGTGCGCAGCGTCTGACCTGGATCAGCGCCGCTGGCGCGATTCGTGGTTCAATAGCCACCTGAAGCGGGGGTGCCCGGCGTCGCCGGGCTGAGAGAGTCCCTTGGAACCTGATCCGGTTTGTACCGGCGTAGGGAGCTTGCATGCAGCGGCCTGTCGCTCCGGCGCAGGTGCTGCGCCGTCGCTTCGTTGCCCGCCATGACGAAGGACGACCGTGAACATCCGCCCGATCTGCCTGTTGCTCGCGCTGCCCGCATTGGCCTGTGCCGCCGCGCCCGCGAGCGATGACGAAGCACCTCCCGCCACCACGCTGCACGCGGTGGAAGTGCGCGCGAACACGCCCGACCCCGACACCACGCTCGATGGCTGGGGCCACGCCAGCGTGCACGACACGCCCGCCACCATCACCGTGGTCGAGCGCGTGCAGCTCGACGCCTGGCATGTGCGCAGCCTGAGCGAGCTGGCGCGGCTGGATGCCGCGGTGGGCGACAACTACGCGCCAGAGGGCTACTACCAGAACCTCGCGATCCGTGGCTACGCGCTCGACCTGGGCACCGGCTACCGCGCCAACAACCTCGCGCTCACCGGCGAGCAGCGTATCGCGCTCGAGGACAAGCAGCAGGTGCAGATCCTCAAGGGCCTGGCCGGCCTGCAGGCCGGCGTGATGGAACCGGGCGGCGTGGTCAACTTCGTGAGCAAGCGCAGCGCCGACGTGCGCAACCTCACGTTGGGCACCGACGCGCGCGGCTCGCGCCTGGGCGCGCTCGACGTGGGCGCGTGGCTCACGCCCGGGTTCGGCCTGCGCGCCAACCTGGCGTGGGAGCAGGCGCATTCCTACGTCGAGCATGGCAATGGCCGGCGCAGCTTCCTCGCGCTCGCGGCCGACTGGCACCCGACGCCGGCAGCCACGCTCGAGTTCGACGCCAACCACCAGACCAGTTCGCAGCGCTCGGCCTCGGGCTACCAGCTCCTGGGCGGCAGCGTGCTGCCACGCGAGGTCGAGGTGGAGCGCATGCTCGGCTTCCAGCCGTGGCAGCGGCCGGTGGCGATCGCGAGCAGCAACCTGGGCGCGCGCTACAGCCACGAGCTGGGCGAGCACTGGCGCGTGCGCGTGGCGGCCTCGCACAGCCGCAGCGTGATCGACGATTACGTCGCCTTCGCCTACGGCTGCTTCTACCAGGACGCCTGCGCCGACAATCCGGTCGGCACCTGGTTTGCGCCCGATGGCGGCTACGACATCTACGACTACCGCAGTCCCGATGACCGCCGGCTCGGCCGCGAACTGCGCGCGACACTGGAGGGGCAGTTCGACAGCGGCGCGCTCGCCCACGAGCTCAGCCTCGGTGTCGACGCGTTCGCGCGCACGATCCACCGCCACGCCAGCGTCAACGCCTGGATCGGCAGCGCCAACATCCACGATCCGCAGGTGCCGGTGTTCGCCCCGTCCACGCGCGAACCCGGGCCATCGGTGCGCCGGCTCGACTCGCGCCAGCACGCGCTGTTCGTCGCCGACCGCGTGAGCATCGGTGCGCACTGGCAGGCGCTGCTCGGCGCGCGCCTGTCGCGCCTGCACGATCGCAGCTGGAACAAGCGCGGCGAGCCCGAGCGCGACACGCGCCTGTCGCAGTGGTTGCCGCAGGCGGCGCTGCTGTGGCTGCCCGGCAGCGAGCTGACCACATACCTCAGCTACAGCGAGGGCCTGGCGCTGGGCAAGGAAGCGCCGTGGTGGACCAGCAACGAGGGCACCACGCTGGCGCCGCGCCATTCGCGCCAGCTCGAACTGGGCGCCAAGTACGCGCCCGGCGACCGGATCGAACTCACCGCGGCGCTGTATCGCATCCGCCAGCCGTGGCAGTTCGCGCAGCCCGATGCGAGCGAGGCCGGCTACACCTTCGTGATGCGCGGCGAAGAAGTGCATGCGGGTCTGGAACTGGCTGCGCACGGACGGCTCGGCGAGCACCTGCGCGTGGATGGCAGCGTCAACCTCATCGACGCCCGCGCGCGGCGCAGCGGCACACCGCTGTACGAAGGCCACCAGGTGGTCAACGTGCCGCGTCGGCGCGCCACGCTGCAACTGGACTACACCTGGCCCGGCCTGCCACAGCTCGGGCTGCTCGCGGGCTGGCGCCACGCCGCGCGCAATCCGGCCACGCCCGATGGCCGCATCCACGCGCCCTCATACCAGGTGTTCGACCTCGGCCTGCGCTACGGCGCGCACTGGCGCGGCCATGCGCTCACCTGGCGGCTGTCGATCGACAATGTGTTCGACCGCTTCCACTGGCGCGACACCGGCAGCTCCGACGGCGACAACTACCTGTTCCCGGGCGCGCCGCGCAGCGCGCGCCTGAGCTTCACGCTGGGGCTGTGAGATGACCTGGATCGAACTCGCGGCCGCGATCCTGAGCGCATGGGCGGTGTGGCTGACCGCGCGGCGCCGGCCGTGGTGCTGGCCGCTCGGGCTGGTGTCGGTCGGCGTGTACGCATGGGTGTTCGTGCACAGCAAGCTGTATTCGGACGCGCTGTTGCAGGGCGCATTTGCGCTCATGCTCGGCTACGGCTGGTGGCGCTGGCTGCACAACCTGCAGGACGACGGCCGCGTGCGCATCGCGCCGCTCGCGCCACTGCCGGCCACCGCGCACGTGGGCGCCGGCACACTCGCGGCACTGCTGCTGGGCGCGTTCATGCACCACCACACCGATGCCAGCCTGCCATGGCTCGACGCCACGCTGGCCGCGTTCAGCCTCGTGGCGCAGGGCTGGCAGGCCGGCCGCCACGTCGCGGCGTGGTGGATGTGGATCATCGTCGACGTGGTCTACGTGGGCATGTACCTGTACAAGGGCCTGTACATCACCGCGGTGCTGTACGCCGCGTTCCTCGTGCTGGCGGTCGAGGGCCTGCGCAGCTGGCGCCGCGCCCGCGCCGATGCCGCCGTGGCGCAGGCCTGACTCCGCGACCGCGGCGCGCGATGCGCGCGCGGGCAGGGCGTGTCCGGTGCCAGAGGTGGTTGCAGTCTCGGCGCAAGCACTTGCACACACCAGAGTGATACTATAGTGTCACTTCATGCGTACCGAACTCGTTACCACACTCAAGCGCCAAGCGACCGAGCTGCTTGCCGACATCGAGCGGGACAAAGAGCCCATCCTCATTACGCAGCACGGCTTGCCCAGCGCGTACCTCGTGGACGTGGAGACCTACCAGCTCATGCAGCAGCGCATGACCATCCTGGAGGGCATTGCGCGCGGTGAGCAGGCCATTGCCGATGGACGTGTCGCGACTCATGACCAAGCCAAGGCCAGACTCGCCAGATGGCTGAAATAGTCTGGACCGAGCCAGCGTTGGCGGATCTTGACGCCATCGCCGACTACATCGCGCTGGAGAATCCCGCCGCAGCCGCCAGACTTGTCATGCGCGTGTTCGCACACATCGAGCAACTGGCAGATCAGCCCCAAAGCGGCAGCTATCTTCCTGAGCTGGGGAAGGCACGCTATCGGCAGATCGTGGAGCCGCCTTGCCGCATCTTCTACAGGTTTGACCAACACAGCGTCTTCATCGTGCATGTCATGCGATCGGAGAGACTCTTGCGCAAGAAGCACCTCAAGGCCCGTTGACCTGCCCGCCGTTTTCAGTGCCAGTCCGACTTCAGTAGAGTCCGCCGGCCGAGAGAGGGCCGCCCCATGAAGGAGCGGTTCACCGATGAACGTACCATCGGATTCCTGGTGCGGGCTGCCCGCCGCAGGCGCGGCGTGCGTGGTCGCAGCCGTAGCGCAGCGGTTGTTGCTAACCTGCCGCACCCGGGTTGGTCCGGCGAGTGATCGAGGGCGGCATGGATTCAGGCAAGCAACTGCGCATTCCCGCCACGCTGATGCGCGGCGGTACTTCCAAGGGGGTGTTCTTCCGGCTGGCGGACCTGCCGCCGGCGGCACGTGAGCCGGGTCCGGCGCGGGATGCGTTGCTGCTGCGCGTGATCGGCAGCCCCGACCCCTACGGCAAGCACACCGACGGCATGGGCGGGGCCACCTCGAGCACGAGCAAGTGCGTGATCATCGCGCCGTCGACGCAGCCCGGGCACGATGTCGACTACCTGTATGGCCAGGTCAGCATCGACAGCGCGTTTGTCGACTGGTCGGGCAACTGCGGCAACCTGTCGACCGCGGTCGGGCCGTTCGCGCTGGCCAATGGCTTCATCCCGGCCGCGCGCGTCCCGCGCGAGGGCACCGTCACCGTGCGCGTGTGGCAGGCCAACATCGGCAAGACCATCCTCGTGCATGTGCCGGTGGCCGGCGGCGAGGTGTGCGAGCTGGGCGACTTCGAACTCGATGGCGTGGCGTTTCCGGCCGCCGAGGTCGTGCTCGAGTTCATCGATCCGGCCGATGACGGCGAGGCGGGCGGGGCGATGTTCCCGAGCGGAGAGCCCGTCGACACGCTGGACGTGCCGGGCGTGGGTCGCCTGGCCGCGACGCTCATCAGCGCGGGCATCCCCACGGTGTTCGTCAACGCCGTCGACCTTGGCTACGAGGGCACCGAGTTGCAGGCCGCGATCAATGAGGACAAGGCGGCGCTGGCGCGGCTGGAGGCGGTGCGCGTGGCCGGGGCCTTGCGCATGGGCCTGATCCGCACCGCGGCCGAGGCCGCCACGCGCCAGCACACGCCCAAGCTCGCGCTGGTCGCGCCGCCGCGCGCCTATGTCGCCTCGAGCGGCAGGGCCGTGGCCGCCGGCGACATCGACCTCAACGTGCGCGCGCTGTCGATGGGCAAGCTCCACCACGCGATGATGGGCACCGCGTCGGTCGCGATCGCGACCGCGGCCGCGGTGCCGGGCACGCTGGTCAATCTTGCCGCGGGAGGCGGCACGCGCGATGCGGTGCGCTTCGGCCACCCGTCGGGCACGCTGCGCGTGGGCGCTTCGGTGCAACATCTGGACGGGCGGTGGACGGTCACGCGCGCGGTGATGAGTCGCTCGGCGCGCGTGCTCATGGAAGGCTGGGTGCGCGTGCCCGCGCCGGAATCCGTGGCGCGCTGAACAGGCCGGCGGCGCGCCTCAGCCGGTGCGGCGCAGCACCAGTTCAAGCACGAACTTGGTGCCGAAGAACGCCAGCAGCAGGAACGCCATGCCCGCGAGCGTGAGGTTGATCGCGCGCGCGCCGCGCCAGCCGTGGCGCACGCGGCCCCAGGCCAGCACGCCGAACACGAGCCAGGCCGCGATCGACAGCACGGTCTTGTGGGCCAGGTGCTGGCCGAACAGGTCCTTGACGAACAGCACGCCGGTCAGCAGCGTGAGCGTGAGCAGCAGGAAGCCGACGCCGATGAGGCGGAACAGCAGCGTCTCGGTGAGCGTGAGTGGCGGCAACGCACGCAGCACGCCACCGAAGCGGCGATGACGCAGCGCGCGTTCCTGCACCGCGAGCAGCACCGCGAGCGCGGCGGCGATCGACAGCACGCTGTAGGCGAGCAGCGCGACGGTGACGTGCAGCTTGATCTGCCAGTCCATTGGTTGCGGCACGGTCGGCGGCGCCGCGAACACGTCGATGCCCAGCAGCAGTGCGGCCACCGGAAACACGATCACGCCCAGCGCGACGATCGGTCGCGACAGGTTGACGAGGATGGTGAGCGCGGCCACCACGCAGGCCACCAGCGATACCGCGGCAAAGAAGTGCAGGTCGAGCGCGCCGCGGTGGCTGGCCAGCAGCACGCCCGCGTGGGCCAGCAGCGCGCAGGTGGCCAGCGCCATCGGCAGGCGGGGCCGGGGCGTGGCGTCGGCGAGCAGCGGGCGCGCGATCAATGCGGCCGCGAGCAGGTACAGCGCGATGGCGCTCAGCGCAAGGACGGGCACGTACATGCGCGCAAGTGTCGCATGGGCGCGCGTGCGAAACGAGCCGCCGCCACGCCTGCCCGCGGGTGGTGGCGCCGGGCCTCGGGTGCCGCAACGTCGCGCGCAGGGCGCGGCTTGCCTAGAATGCGCGTTCTCTCCTGCGGGTCTGCCTGTCCATGTTCGAATCCCTGAGCCAACGCCTGTCCGCCACCGTCCAGCGCCTGCGCGGCAAGGGCCGCCTGACCGAGTCGAACATCCGCGAGGCGCTGCGCGAGGTACGCATCGCGTTGCTCGAAGCCGACGTGGCCTTGCCGGTGGTGCAGGCGCTGATCCAGCGCGTGCAGGTCAAGGCGCTGGGCCAGGAAGTGCTGCGCAGCCTCACCCCGGGCCAGGCACTGGTCAAGGTCGTGCGCGACGAGCTCACCGCGGTGATGGGCAGCGCCAACAGCGACCTCAACCTGGCCGCGGCGCCGCCGGCGGTGGTGCTCATGGCCGGCTTGCAGGGCGCGGGCAAGACCACCACGGTGGCCAAGCTCGCGCGCCTGCTCAAGGAACGGCGCAAGAAGAAGGTCATGGTGGTGAGCTGCGACGTGTACCGCCCGGCCGCGATCGAGCAGCTGCGCACGCTCGCGCAACAGGTCGAGGTGCTGTTCCATCCCTCCAGCGCCGGCGACGACCCGGTGGCGATCGCGCGCGCGGCGCAGGACGCGGCCGCACGCGCGTTCGCCGACGTGCTCATCGTCGACACCGCCGGGCGCCTGCACGTGGACGCGGCCATGATGGAGGAAATCAAGGCGCTGCACGCGGCGCTGGCGCCGATCGAGACGCTGTTCGTGGTCGATTCGATGACCGGCCAGGATGCCGCCAACACCGCCAAGGCCTTTGCCGATGCACTGCCGCTGACCGGCGTGGTGCTGACCAAGACCGACGGTGACGCGCGCGGTGGCGCCGCGCTGTCGGTGCGCTACGTGACCGGCCGGCCGATCAAGTTCATCGGCGTGAGCGAGAAGCCCGACGGACTGGAACCGTTCCATCCCGATCGCATCGCCACCCGCATCCTCGGCATGGGCGATGTGCTGTCGCTGGTGGAGCAGGTCGAGCAGAGCGTCGACCAGGAAAAGCAGCGCAAGCTGGCCGAGAAGGTCATCAAGGGCAAGCGCTTCGACCTCAACGACATGCGCGACCAGCTCGAGCAGATGATCAACATGGGCGGCATGGCGTCGCTGCTGGACAAGCTGCCCGGCGTGTCGAGCCTGCCCGACCACGTCAAGAGCAAGGCCAACGATGGCGAGGTCAGGCGCATGATCGCGATCATCGGCTCGATGACCAAGAAGGAGCGCCGCCACCCGGACCTGCTCAACGGCTCGCGGCGCGCGCGCATCGCGCGTGGTTCGGGCACCCAGCCGGCCGACGTCAACCGCCTGCTCAAGCAGTACCAGCAGATGGAAAAGATGATGGCCAAGCTCGGCGGCGGCGGTCTCAAGGGCCTGATGCGGCAAATGGGCTCGGCGATGAAGGCGATGGGCGGCGGCGGCCTGCCGCCCGGTGGCCTGCCGCGGCGCTGAGCCGGCGCAGTCAACCGACCGTCCGTCGGCGCGTTGATGGCATTGGTCGCCGACGCGCGCGCATGGGGCAACCGGTCACATTCCCGCGCGCGTGACGGCGCTAGGCTTGATTGCGTTCGGGCATGGGCGGGGTGGTCATGGACAAGTGGGTGCGCGCACCGTTGGTGTGCGCCTGCGCGATCGGCGCGGGCACGTTGCAGGCGGCGGTCCACGACCGCATCTTCCGGTACGGCTTCGATCCCGCGGCGGACGCGCCTGCCAACGCCAACGAGGCCGCGCGGTTCCTCACCCAGGCCACCTTCGGCCCGACCCAGGCCGATATCGCCCGCGTGCGGGCACTGGGCTACGAGGCCTGGATCGAGGAACAACTCGGCCGCCAGCCCACGTTGAGCGCACCCGCCGTCGAGGCGGTGGTCGATGCGCGCACCGCGGGCGGGCAGAATGTGGGCCAGAACCAGCGCCTGCAGCGCTGGTACTGGCAGGCCGCCTACGCGCCCGACCAGCTGCGCCAGCGCATGGCATTCGCGCTGAGCCAGATCTTCGTGATCTCCGACCAGGACAGTGCGATCCGGCAGTACGTGGTGCCGATCTCGGCCTACCAGGACATGCTCGCACGCAATGCGTTTGCGCCGTATCGCAACCTGCTCGGCGATGTGACACTGCACCCGATGATGGGGCGCTACCTGTCCTCGTTCCGCAATCAGAAGGCCGGCGCGACGACCAGTCCCGACGAGAACTATGCACGCGAGGTGATGCAGCTGTTCTCGGTCGGTCTGGTCCAGCGCAACCTGGACTTCTCGCCGATCCTGTCCGGCGGCGTGCCGATCCCGACCTACGACCAGTCGACCATCGCGCAGACCGCCAAGGTGTTCACCGGCTTCACCTGGAGCGATGCGCCCACCAGCCCGTCGCCCAACTTCTACGGTGGCGGCCAGACCTTCGCCGCGCAATCGGCGCCGATGGCGTGCTGGGGCACCGAACTGTTCCCGGCCACCGGCAGTGGCAGCAACAACATGCGCCACGACATCAGCGCCAAGACCGTGCTCGCGGGGCTGGTGCTGCCCGCCGGCCAGACCTGCGCGCAGGACGTCGGCGACGAACTGGACATCATCGCCGCACATGCCAACGTGGCGCCGTTCATTTCGCGCCAGCTGATCCAGCGCTTCGTCACCAGCAACCCGTCACCCGCGTACATCGAGCGCGTGGCCGAGGTGTTCAACACCAGCTACGGCGACCTGGGCGAAGTGGTCAAGGCGATCCTGCTCGACAACGAGGCGCGCGTGCCGCCGCCGCTGGCCGGCGGTGATTCCTACGGCAAGCTGCGCGAGCCGGTGCTGCGGCTGACCGCGATGTGGCGCGCCTTCGATGCGCAGCCGCCCGCGCCCGACGCGTACGGCGAGGTCAAGATGACCGCGGGCAGCAGCCTGATCGGCGCGCTCGCGCAGGGGCCGCTGCAGGCGCCGTCGGTGTTCAACTTCTACCAGCCCGACTACCAGCAACCCGGCCCACTCGCCGACGCCGGGCGCTATTCGCCCGAACTGCAGATCGTGAGCGAGAACACCACCTACAGCACCGGCAACACCTGGTACAACTTCACCGCGCGCGCGTACCTGGGCATGAACAACCCGCCGACCGACCGGCCGCTGGTCAACCTCGCCGCGCTCACGGCCAACGCCAACGCGCCCGCAGCAATGGTTGCCACCATCAACGAGCGCATGATGTACGGCACGATGACGCCGGCCATGCAGGCGGCGTTGATCGGCATGCTGACCAACCTCAACGGCGCCAGTGCCGCCGAGAAGGCCTGGTCGGCGCTGTACGTCACGATGCTTTCACCCGACTACGCAACCCAGCGCTGAGGAGGCGACCATGAACCAGCTTCGCCAGACCCGGCGTGACTTCCTGCGTGGCCTTGCCGCTGCCGCCTGCTGCGGCGGCGCCTCGGCACTGTTTCCGCAATTGCGCATGATCGGGACCGCACTCGCCGCGACGCGCGACCTGACGGGGTACAAGGCGCTCGTGTGCGTGTACCTGTCGGGCGGCAACGATTCGTGGAACATGCTGGTGCCCAACGATGCGGCGCGCCATGCGGTGTATGCGGCGGCGCGCGGTGGCGTGTACAACGGCAGCAGCAATCCGGGCGGTCTGGCGCTGGCACGACCGACCGGTGCGCAGGTTCCGTTGCAGTCGATCGTAGACGCGGCCACCAGCGGTGACGTCAGCCAGTACTTCATGCACCCGTCGCTGGTGCGGCTGGCCGACATCTATCGCGCCAACAAGCTCGCGTTCGCGGTCAACGTGGGACCGTTGGTGCGCCCGATCGTGATGGCCGACTATGCGCAGACGGCCAACCGGCCGCCGCAGCTGTTCTCGCATTCGGACCAGGAAAACCTCTGGCACCAGGCCAACGTCAGCGCGGGTTCGGTGCTCGGCTGGGGTGGGCGCAGCGGCGACCTGGTGCGCGCGGCCAATGCCAACCAGGCGCTGTCGCCGTGCATCTCGATCGCCGGCGCCAATCGCTTCGAGATCGGGCTCAACACCATGCCCTACCAGATGTCGGCGAGCGGGCTGACCGCGCTGAGCGGCATGTGCAATCCCACACCGTGTTCGGGCGTGAGCGCGACCAGCGTGCGCGACAACGCGCTCAACGCTCTGCTCGAAGCCAGCTACGAGAGCGACTTCGCGGGCGAGTACGCCAAGGTGTTCCGTCGTGGCCGCGACCTGTACAGCCTGCTCAAGACCGGACTCGATGCGACCACGCTCGTGACCACGTTCCCGTCGGGCAATTCGCTGGCCGGGCAACTGCAGGCGGTGGCCAAGCTCATCAAGCTGTCGCGCCAGGAGGGGTATGCCGCGCGCCAGATCTACTACGTGCGCTACGGCGGCTTCGACCTGCACTCGGGCCTGATGTCGGGCGGCAACAGCGACCATGCCGCGCTGCTGGCCAACGTCGACGCGGCGCTGGGCGCGTTCTGGGACGCGCTGGGGCCGGGCGACATCGATGCGCGCAACGAGGTCACCGTGTTCAGTGCATCCGAGTTCGCGCGCACGCTGCAGTCCAATGGCTCGGGCTCGGACCATGGCTGGGGCGGCGTGCAGTTCGTGTTGGGCGGCGCGGTCAACGGAGGGCGCCTGTACAGCGATGGGGGCGGTCCGATCAGCGGTTTCCCCAACCAGGACCTGGGCGCGCCCAACAACTTCTCGCGCGGCCAGATGATCCCGGGCATCAGCGTCGACCAGTATGCGGTCACGCTCGCGCGCTGGCTGGGTGTTACCGCAGCGTCCGATCTGGCCGCGATCTTCCCGAATCTGTCGCAGTTCGGCAGCAGCAACCTCGGGTTCGTGTAGATGGCGATGCGCGCGTGGGGGCTGGTGCTGCTCGTGCTCGGCGGTGCGGCGCGGACGGGCACGCCCGCGCCGAGCGGTTGCACGCGCATCGCCGACATCGCGCCGCAATACACGATCACCTACGGTGCGGCGGTGCAGGGCCTGTTCGACGACTATGCGACCAACGGCGGCAGCGCCGGCTGCGTGGACTGCCACTTTGCGCCACCGCCGGAGCCCAGCGGCGGGCTCGACCTCAGCGCAGGTGCGTCGTGGGCGCATCTGGTCAACGTGCCGAGCCAGGCCGATCCGCAATTCCTGTACGTGGTGCCGGGCGACCCGCTGCGCAGCCTGCTGTTCCTCAAGGTCAACTGCGACAATCCCGGGGTGGGCGGGCGCATGCCCCTGTTCGGCTACGGCGGCGGCTTGCTGCCGGAGCAGCAGGCGCTGATCTACGACTGGATCGCCAACGGCGCGCTGCCCGGCACCAGCGACACCGTGTACCGCGACGGTTTCGACCTGCGCGGCCTGGTGCCCTGAGCCGCCGGCGGCGTGCCCGCCGCGCGCGGTGCCAAGTCGTTGCAGGGCTTTATTTTTTCCCGATTGCCGCTAGAATGTCCGGCTCCCGACGCGCGCGATCCGGTTCCGGATCACCCGCCGACGTCGCAGACTCCGAAAATATCGAGCTAAATCAATGGTCAAGATTCGCCTTTCCCGCGGCGGTGCGAAGAGCCGTCCGTTCTACCACATCATCGTGACGGACAGCCGCAACGCCCGTGACGGCCGCAACATCGAGCGCGTGGGGTACTTCAACCCGATCGCGACCGGCAAGGAAGTGCGTCTGGAACTGGACACGACCAAGGTCAAGGCCTGGCTCGACAAGGGTGCGCAGCTGACCGACAAGGTGCGCGTGCTCTACAAGGAAGCCAGCAAGCAGGCAGCCTGATCGCGTGACCGGGCCGGCGAAACTCGTCCTGCTCGGCAAGGTGGTCGGGGTGCACGGTATCCGCGGCGAGGTCAAACTCGAGTCGTATACCGAGCCCAGGACGCAGATCTTCCGCTACCAACCGTGGCAGCTGCGTTCGGCGACAGGTGAGACCACGATCACGGGCAGCCGTGGCCGTGAGCAAGGCAAGGGCATCGTCGCGACGTTGCCCGGGATTGCCGATCGCGATGCCGCGGCAGCGTTGATCGGCAGCGAGATCCGGGTCGAGCGCAGTGCGCTGCCCGCGGCCGCACCCGGTGAGTACTACTGGGTCGACCTCGAAGGTCTCGCGGTGGAAACGGTGCAGGGCGTGCCCTTGGGCACGGTTTCGCACCTGGTCGCGACCGGCGCCAATGACGTGCTGGTGGTGAAGGATGCAAGGCGCGAACGGCTGATTCCGTTTCTGGTCGGATCGTTCGTGACGCAGGTGGATCTCGGTGGCGGACGCCTCGTCGTCGACTGGGATCCGGAGTTCTGAACCAGGCTGGCGGGCCGGATGCCTGCCGTTGTGCCAGGCATGCACGGAGGCAGGCGCTGATCACGGGCCACGCGCGATGCGCATCGACGTCATCACGCTGTTTCCCGAGTTCATCGATGTGTGTGCCAGGGTGGGAGTGGTCGGGCGCGCGCGAGCGCGCGGGCTGATCGAGATCGCGATGTGGAACCCGCGCGATTTCGCCACCGACAACTACCGCTCGGCCGATGACCGCTGCTACGGCGGCGGTCCCGGTGTGGTGATGATGATCGACCCGTTGCGCAAGGCGCTCGACAGCGCGCGCAAGGCCAGCGGGTCGGCACAGGGCAAGGCGATTTACCTCAGTCCGCAGGGAACGCGGCTGGACCAGGCCAAGGTGGAGGCACTTGCGCGGCGCGATCACCTGATCCTGCTGTGCGGCCGCTACGAAGGCGTGGACGAAAGATTCATCGAGCACGCGGTCGAGGAGGAAATATCCATCGGCGACTACGTGCTCTCCGGCGGCGAGCTGGCGGCGGCGATCCTCATCGACGCAGTCGGGCGCCTGCAGGAAGGTGTGCTGCACGATGCACAGTCGGCATCGCAGGATTCGTTCTCCGACGGCCTGCTCGACTGTCCGCACTACACGCGCCCGGAACGGCACGAGTGGGGCGAGGTACCGGCGGTGCTGACCTCGGGTGACCATGCCGCGATCGCGCGCTGGCGCCGGAAGCAGTCGCTGGGACGCACCTGGTTGCGGCGGCCGGACCTGCTGGCACGGCTCGAGCTGGACCCGAAGCAACGCGCGCTGCTGGACGAGTTCCGGCGCGAGCATGAAGGCAAAACCACGCGCGATCGCGACAGCGGCTCGGGCGAATGAAACATCGAACCCATTGGTGAACGTGATGAACCTGATCCAGCAATTCGAAGCCGCCCAGATGACCCGCGAGCTGCCGCAGTTCGCGCCCGGCGACACCGTGATCGTCAACGTCAAGGTCAAGGAAGGCAACCGCGAGCGCGTGCAGGCCTACGAGGGCGTGGTGATCGCGCGCAAGAATGCCGGCCTCAACTCGGCCTTCACCGTGCGCAAGATCTCGCACGGCTTCGGCGTGGAGCGCGTGTTCCAGTCGCACAGCCCGGCCATCGACTCGGTGGTGGTCAAGCGTCGCGGCAAGGTGCGTGGCGCCAAGCTGTATTACCTGCGTGGCCTGGAAGGCAAGGCCGCCCGCATCAAGGAAGACCTTGGCGCCACCGCCAAGGCGTAATCCGCACCCTACATACCTCTTGGAGCATCGAGTCGCGTCTGTGCTCCTCGTCGGAACGGCCCCGGCAACGGGGCCGTTCTTTTGCCTGCGCGCCGTGCACCCGGCTTGAAGCCACCATGCCACGCCACCATGTGCGTCGCAGCCGTTTTTCCCGGAGCCCGACATGACGATCCAGCCCGAGACGCGCGCGTTCGAAGCCGAAGTCTCCCAGGTGCTGCACCTGGTCACCCATGCGCTGTACTCGCACAAGGACATCTTCCTGCGCGAGCTCATCTCCAACGCCTCCGACGCGTGCGACAAGCTGCGCTTTGCCGCGCTGTCCGACGCCGCGCTCACCGCGGGCGACGCCGAGTTGCGCATCGAGATCGAATACGACAAGGACGCACGCACGCTCACGATCCGCGACAACGGCATCGGCATGAGCCGCGACGAGGTGGTCGACAACATCGGCACCATCGCGCGCTCGGGCACGCGCCGCTTCCTCGAATCGCTGTCGGGTGACGCGCGCAAGGACACCCAGCTCATCGGCCAGTTCGGCGTGGGCTTCTACTCGGCCTTCATCGTTGCCGGGCAGGTCACGCTGACCACGCGCAAGGCCGGCGCCGATGCCGCCGACGGCGTGCGTTGGCAGTCGGGCGGCAGCGGCGAGTACACCCTGGAGCAGGTCGAGGTGCCCGCGCGCGGCACCAGCGTGACGCTGCAGCTCAAGCCCGGCGAGGACGAGTTCCTCGATGGCTGGAAACTGCGCGAACTGGTCAAGCGCTATTCCGACCACGTCGCCTTCCCGATCCGCCTGCGCGCCGAGTCCGACGGCAAGCCCACCGGCGAGTTCGAGACCGTCAACCATGCAGTCGCGCTGTGGACGCGGCCCAAGGCCGACATCAGCGACGACGATTACCGCGCGTTCTACAAGTCGCTCAGCCACGACTTCAACGACGCGCTGGCCTGGACCCACAACCGCGTGGAAGGCTCGCAAAGCTACACCAGCCTGCTGTACCTGCCTGAGAAGCCGCCGTTCGACGCGGTGTTCAGCGGCCGCGACGAGCGCAAGGGCCTCAAGCTCTACATCCGCCGCGTGTTCATCATGGACGCGAGCGAGCAGTTGCTGCCGGCCTACCTGCGCTTCGTGCGCGGCGTGATCGACTCCGACGACCTGCCGCTCAACGTGAGCCGAGAGATCCTGCAGGAAAACCGCCTCGTCGCCCAGATCCGCAGCGCCTGCGTCAAGCGCACGCTCGACCTGCTCGACCGGCTCGCCAAGGACGAGCCGGAGAAATTCGCGCAGTTCACCAGCGCCTTCGGCAATGTGCTCAAGGAGGGCATCGCCGAGGATGGTGCCAACCGCGAGCGCATCGCCAGGCTGCTGCGCTTTGCCTCGACCCACGGTGAGGATGCCAGCCGCAACGTTGCGCTCGACGACTACATCGCGCGCATGCCGGCCGGGCAGGAAGTCATCTGGTACATCACCGCCGATTCCTGGCTGGCCGCGCGCAACAGCCCGCAGATCGAGTCGCTCAAGGCGCGTGGCGTGGAGGTGCTGCTGCTGGGCGAACGCATCGACGAGTGGATGATCGGCTACCTGCACGAGTACGCGGGCAAGCAGTTGCGCAACGCCGCCAAGGGCGAACTCGATGCCGCCGACGGCAGCGATGCGCAGGCGCGCGAGCAGGCCGCCGCCGCGGCGCAACCCGTGCTCGACAAGCTCAGGCAGTCGCTCGGCGATGCGGTCGACAAGGTGCAGGTCGGCCAGCGCCTGACCCAGTCGCCCGCCTGCATCGTGCTCGGCGAATACGACATGGCCCCGCACATGCAGCGCCTGTTGCGCGAGGCCGGCCATGACGTGCCCGCGAGCAAGCCGGTGCTGGAGATCAACCCGCAGCATGCGCTGGTGCAGCGCTTCGCCGCCGAAACCGACCCCGCGCGCAGCGCCGATCTCGCCCACCTGCTGCTGGAAGAGGCGCAGCTGGCCGCAGGCGAGCAGCTGGCCGACACCAGCGCATTCATCGCCCGCGTCAACAAGCTGCTCGCCGGGTGACCTGGAGCCGGCGGCTGCCGAAATGGCAAGTCCGCGGGCGGACCGCGTCACTCCGACTGCTGAAGTCGAAGTGACGCGGTCGGTCAGGGTTCGAAGTTGTCAGCGAAGATTTGTTCCATGGTGAGCAAGGTGACCTTGTTCTCCTTTCGCTTGCCGACCACAAGGCGTTGTCGTGTCGGATCGTAGTCTTGCACCAACAGGCCGCCGCCCTCGGCGACATTTCCCGTCGCGCTGTTCCACGCCGCCACGTGGCCCACGAGGCGCTGGCGTCCGTTTGCCAGCGTGATCGCCCCTGCATTGCTGATGCCGCTGCCGGACCATTGCTCGGAACGAATCACATAGTTTCCATCCGCCAAGGCAATGATGTCCGCACCGATGGGGGCGGTTTGCATGTCAGCCCCCTGTAAGCTGCACTTGAGATCGGTTTTTGCGCGCCTGGCGTATGCCCCCCAAGATGGACTCTGTCACCGTGACGTGGGTGCATCGCGCGCGCCATGAGTCTGCGGTACGGTCCAGTTCGGTGCAAGCGGACGGAAGTGGAGCCTTGACGCCTGCTCCTCGCGATGCGGTATGGCGTGCTCGTTGGCGAAGCATGGGGTGCCGTACGGTGCCTGCGCGATGGTGGGGCAGGGGTCGCGTGCTAGCATCGCGGTCCCGGTTTCGCGCCGTTGGATACAGGGCGACATGCAGATCCAGACCAAGCTGCCCAAGGTCGGCACCACGATCTTCACCGTGATGAGCCAGCTCGCGCTCGAGCACAAGGCGATCAACCTCGGCCAGGGCTTTCCCGATTTCGATGGTCCGCCTGCGCTGCGCGAGGCGCTTGCGCGCGCGATGGCGCAGGGGCGCAACCAGTATGCGCCGATGACCGGCGTGCCGGCGCTGCGCGAGGCGATCGCGCACAAGACCGCGCGCCTGTACGGCTGCAAGGTCAACGCCGATACCGAGATCACCGTGACTTCGGGCGCGACCGAGGCGCTGTTCGCCGCGATCGCCGCGGTGGTGCACGCGGGCGACGAGGTGATCGTGCTCGACCCGTGCTACGACAGCTACGATCCCGCGATCGCGTTGTGCGGCGGGCGCGCGGTGCACGTGCCGCTGGATGCGACGAGTTTCCTGCCCGACTGGGAGCGCATCGAGGCTGCGGTGACGCCGCGCACGCGCATGATCCTGGTCAACACGCCGCACAATCCCTGCGGCTCGGTGTTCGCCGCGGGTGACCTCGATGCGCTGGCCGCGCTGGCGCGGCGACACGACCTGTTCGTGCTGTCCGATGAGGTGTACGAGCACATCGTGTTCGATGACGCCGCGCATCAGAGCGTGCTGCGCCATGGCGAGCTGGCCGAGCGCAGCTTCGTGGTGTCCTCGTTCGGCAAGACCTACCACTGCACCGGCTGGAAGATCGGCTATTGCATCGCGCCGCGTGCGCTGTCGGCCGAGTTCCGCAAGGTGCACCAGTACCTGACCTTCTGCACCTTCACGCCCGCGCAGTGGGCGCTGGCCGAGGTGCTCGAAGCCGATCCGCAGCACTACCTGGACCTGCCGCGCTTCTACCAGGCCAAGCGCGACCACTTCCGCGCCCTGCTGGCCGGCTCGCGCCTGCGCCTGTTGCCGGTGGGCGGCTCGTACTTCCAGCTCGTCGACTACAGCGCCGTGCGTGATGTCGACGATCTCGCATTCTGCGAATGGCTGGTCAAGGAAGGTGGCGTGGCCGCGATCCCGTTGTCCTCGTTCCAGGACAGCCCACCGCCCGGACAGCGTCTGGTGCGGCTGTGCTTTGCCAAGAGCGAGTCGCTGCTCGATGAGGCCGCGCAGCGGCTGGCGGTGCTGTGACATGAGCACGCAGCCGAACCTGCAGGTGGCGATGGTGCAGGGCGCGACCCGCTGGCACGATCCGGCCGCCAACCGCGACTACTACGGCGACCTCATCGCGCCGCTGCGCGGCAGCGACCTCGTGGTGTTGCCCGAGACCTTCACCAGCGGGTTCTCCAACGAGGCGATCCACTCCGCCGAGGACATGGACGGGCCCACGGTCGCGTGGCTGTCGGCACAGGCGCGCCGGCTCGATGCGGCGATCTGCGGCAGCGTGCAGTTGCGCGTGCGCGACAAGGTCTACAACCGCCTGCTGTTCGCCACGCCCGACGGCGCGGTACGCCATTACGACAAGCGCCACCTGTTCCGCTACGCCGACGAGCACAAGCGCTACGCGGCCGGCGCCGAGCGCTTCCTGCTCGACTGGCGCGGCTGGCGCATCTGTCCCTTGGTCTGCTACGACCTGCGCTTCCCGGTGTGGTCGCGCAACGGCTATGACCGCGCCGCGCAGCGCTTCGAATACGACCTCGTGCTGTATGTCGCCAACTGGCCCAGTGCGCGCCGCCACGCCTGGCGCACCTTGCTCGCCGCACGCGCGATCGAGAACCTGGCCTACTGCGTGGGCGTCAATCGCGTGGGCTACGACGGCAACGACCTGCACTACAGCGGCGACAGCGTGGTGCACGATTTCCTCGGCCAGCCGCTGGTCGAACTGGGCGCCCAGCAACAGGTGGTCACGGTGGCGCTGGATGCGCAGGCGCTGGCCGCGCATCGCGAGCGCTTCCCGGCATGGATGGACGCCGACCGCTTCGCACTGGAGCCGTGAGGCGCACCGCCGCAGCGCGGCGCGCGAGGCCATGAGCATGCCCGACCCGTTGCCCCTGACTGCGCACGAACGGCGCGAACTGTGGTGGTTCGTGCTGTTCGCACTGGTGCTGGTCGCGGCCGGCATCGGCCTGCGTGACCCGTGGCCGGCCGACGAGCCGCGTTTCGTGCTGGTGGCCCGGCAGATGTTCGAGTCGGGCCAATGGCTGTTCCCGCAACGGGGCATCGAGCTGTACTCGGACAAGCCGCCGGTGATGTTCTGGCTGCTCGCGGCGGGGTACGCGCTCGTGCGCAACTGGCGCATCGCCTTCCTGCTGCCGTCGCTGCTCGCCTCGCTCGCCACGTTGGTGCTGGTGTGGGACCTGGGCCGGCGCCTGTGGAACCATCGTGCGGGCCTGTACAGCGCGCTGGCGGTGCTGTTCGCGTTCCAGTTCATGTACCAGGCCAAGCGCGCGCAGATCGACCCGCTGGTGGTGTGCTGGATCACGCTCGCCAACTGGGGCCTGCTGCTGCACCTGCTGCGCGGGCCGAATTGGCGCGCCTGGTGGCTGGGGTGCTGCGCGGCCGGCATCGGCGTGATCACCAAGGGTGTGGGCTTTCTTGCGCTGCTCATGCTGCTGCCTTATGCGTGGGCGCGGCTGCGCGGCTGGGATGGCGTCACGCGCACGCAGGACGCGGCGTGGCGCTGGGCGCTGGGCGCACTCGCCTTCCTCGCGCCGATCCTCGCCTGGGGCGGCGCAGTGCTGCTCGCGGCCAAGGTTTCCGGCAGCGCCGCGCATGCCGCCTACGTCGACGACCTGTTCCTGCGCCAGACCGCCGGGCGCTACGCGGCCTCGTGGACGCACGTGCAGCCGGCCTGGTATTTCCTGCCGGTGCTGCTGTTCCACTGGCTACCGATGTCGCTGGCCTATCCGGCCGCGCTGCCGCGCTGGTGGCGGGCGTGGCGCGAGCGCGAGCCGCGCGTGGTGTTGCCGCTGGCGTGGTCGCTGCTGGTGCTGGTGTTCTTCAGCATTCCCGCGGGCAAGCGCGATGTGTACCTGCTGCCGGCGCTGCCGATGGTGGCGCTGGCGCTGGCGCCGTACTGGGACGCGATCCTGCGCGCGCGCTGGCTGCGCCTGACCGCGTTCTGGATGGCGCTGCTCACTGGGCTGGCCTGCATCGGCGTGGCGGCCTGGGCCTGGGGCGACCATGCGGGTGCGGCGCAGGCCTGGCTGCAGCGTCGCGAACTGGCCGACCACGCGCAGGCGGTGTGGGCGCTGGTGCTGCTGGTCGGCATCGGTTTCGCACTCGCCGCGGTACTGCTGCGCCCGCGTCGTGGCGTGGCCGCCTTGCTCGCGGGCATGAGCGTGCTGTGGCTGGCGTGGAGCCTGGTCGCGCAACCGCTGGTCAACGACGCCAGCTCCGCGGCCGCGCTCATGCGCCAGGCGCGCGCCCTGGCCGGGCCCGATGTCGAACTGGGCCTGGTCGCATGGAAGGAACAGAACCTGCTCATGGCGCAGGGTCCGGTGCGCGACTTCGGCTTCCGCGCGCCGTGGCCGCTGCAGTTCGAGCGCGCGAGCGCGTGGCTGGCGCAGGCGCCCGCGCAGCGCCGCATCTTCATCCTGCAGGATGCGCTGCAGCGCATGGGCGACTGCATCGACGCCAGCCATGCGCAGTACGTGGGCCGCGCCAATCGCCGCGAATGGTGGCTGCTCGGCGCCGATGCCGTGGTGCGCGGCTGCGTCCCTGCGCAGGCCGCGGGCAATGGCGAGGCCGCGGGCGACGACGACGACTGAGGCTCGGCCTCATTCGGACCTGCCAACTGCGCAGGCTTGCCGCTGGCGCCGCGCGGCGGACCACGGGCCGCGTGCCTTGCGGTTAGACTGCCGCCATGACAGGCAGTGGAGGCGTGGCGATGGTCGACGAGCACACCGCAGGCAGCGATGCGCCGGTGCTGGATGCGATCGAGGCGCGCATCCTCGGCTGCCTCATCGAGAAGCAGGCGACCACGCCCGAGCTGTATCCGCTCACGCTCAACGCACTGGTCGCGGCCTGCAACCAGAAGACCAGCCGCGAGCCGGTGATGCAGCTCGAACCCGGCGTGGTCGGGCACACGCTGCGCGTGCTCGAGGGCAGGGGCCTGGTGCGGGTCGCGCCCTCGTCGCAGCGTGCGCCGCGCTACGAGCACCGGTTCTCCAGTGGCTGGGACGTGACCGCGCGCCAGCGCGCGCTGTTGTGCGTGATGTTGCTGCGCGGCCCGCAGACCGTGGCCGAACTGCTCACGCGCGCCGAGCGGCTGGCCGATTTTCCGGGCCTGGACGATGTGCGCGACACCCTCGAACGCCTGTTGCAGCGCCAACAGCCGCTGGTGGCGGCGTTGCCGCTCGCGCATGGCCAGCGCGAGATCCGCTACATGCACCTGCTCGGCGGCCCGATCGACCTGGAGGCGCTCGCCGCCGCGCAGGCGCAGGCACCGCCGCGCGAGGCCGCCGCGCCCGTGCTGGGTGAGCGCATCGAACGCCTCGAAGCCGAACTGGCCGAACTGCGCGCGCAGTTGCAGGCGCTGCAGCAGCGCCTGGACGCAGCCGGCGCCTGAGGCGGCCATGCCTTTCGGCGCATGGGCCGCGCGCCGGCGCACGGCACACTGGCATGGATTCCCCCGCGTGGAGTGATGCGATGAAACCCGCCCGCTACCTGCTGTGCGCGTTGTTGACCGCCACCCTGCCGGGCGCGTTCGCCGCGCCGGCCGCCACTCCGCCGCCGGCCACCGACCCGCAGGCGGTGACGCGCGACCTGCAGCACGTCACCGGCCTGTTCGACGTGTATCGCGACGCGGCCAAGGGCCGCGTACTGCTGGGCCTGCGCGCCTTCGAGCAACCGTTCCTGCTCACGACTTCGCTGCCGTGGGCGCTCGGCTCCAACGACATCGGGCTCGATCGCGGCCAGAGCAGCGATTCGCGCCTGGTCGAGTTCCGCCGCGCCGGCACGCGCGTGCTGCTGGTCGAGGACAACACGCGCTTCCGCGCCGACTCCGGCAACGCCGACGAGGTCGAGGCGGTGCGCCGCGCGTTTCCCGAATCGGTGCTGTGGAGCACCGACATCCTCGCCGAGCGCAAGGGCGAGGTCGTGATCGATGTCGGCACGCTGCTCACCACCGACCTGCACGGCATCGCGGCGCGCCTGAACTGGACCAAGCAGGGCCGCTACGAAGTCGATCCCAAGCGCAGCGCGGTGCTGCCGGCGCAGGCGCGCAGCTTCCCCGACAACACCGAGCTGGAGGCGCTGCTCACCTTTGCCGGCCCCGGCGAAGGCCGCTTCGTGCGCGACGTGGCGATGCAGGCGCAGAGCCTGAGCCTGCGCCAGCACCTGAGCCTGGTGCGGCTGCCGGCCGCTGGCTACCGGCCGCGCGCCTACCGCGCCGGTTCGGGCGGGCTGTCGGTGAGCTGGCGCGACTACGCGCAGCCGCTGGCGGCGAGCATCGAACGCCGCGTGCAGCCGCGTTTCCGCCTCGAAAAAATCGACGCCGCCGGCCACGTGCGCAAGCCGATCGTGTTCTACCTCGACCGCGGCACACCCGAGCCCGTGCGCTCGGCCCTGCTCGAAGGCGCCAACTGGTGGCGCAGCGCATTCGAGAAGGCCGGCTACAAGGACGCCTTCCGCGCCGAACTGCTGCCCGAGGGCGCCGACCCGATGGACGTGCGCTACAACCTCATCACCTGGGCACATCGCGCCACGCGCGGCTGGTCGTACGGTCTGCCCATCGTCGATCCGCGCAGCGGCGAGATCATCCGCGGCAACGTCACGCTCGGCTCGCAGCGCGTGCGCCAGGACATCCTCATCGCCGAGACGCTGCTCGCGCCGTACGACAAGGCCGATGCGGCCGCGCTCGCGGGCCAGGCCGAACGCATGGCGCTCGCGCGCCTGCGCCAGCTCGGCGCGCACGAGGTCGGCCATGCGCTCGGCTTCGCCCACAACTTCTCCGCCAGCCGCCACGGCAACGGTTCGGTGATGGACTATCCGCACCCGCTCATCGAACTGGGCGCCGACGGCACGCTCTCGCTCAACGAGGCCTATGGCAGCGGGCTCGGGCCGTGGGACGACTTCATCGTCGCCCACGCCTACCGCGAGTTCGCGGCGGGCGAGGAGGACGCCGCGCTGGCGCGCCTGCGCGCCGACATCGCCAAGGCCGGCTATCGCTATCTCGCCGACCAGGACGCGCGCAGCCCCGGCGATGCCGAGCCCGACGGCCTGCTGTGGGACTCCGGCGTGGACACGCTGGACACCTTCGATGCGCTGCTGCGCGCACGCGCCGCGGCGCTCGCGCATTTCTCGCTCGGTGTGCTGCCGCCGCAGCGCCAGGTCGGCGAACTCGAAGCGCGGCTGGTGCCGCTGTACCTGCTGCATCGCTACCAGACCGAAGCGGTCGCGCGCCTGCTCGGCGGCGCCAGCTACGCCTATGCCGATGCCGCCGACCGTGTCGCCGGCACCACGCCGGTGTCGGCCGCGCGCCAGCGCGCCGCGCTCGAACGGCTGGTGGCTACGCTCGGCGCGCCGCTGCTGCGCCTGCCGCCCAACGTGCTCGACCTGCTCACCCCGCCCGCGGGCGAATACGCGCGCAACGACGAATACTTCGCCACCGGCATGAACCCGCTGTTCGACCCGCTCAGCGCCGCCGAGGCCGCCGCCGCGCAGACCACGCTGTTCCTGTTCGCGCCCGAGCGGCTCAATCGCCTCGCCTGGCAGCACGCGCGCGATGCGCAGCAGCCCGGCGTCGAGGCCGTGCTCGCGGCGGTGTTCGCGGGCACCTGGCAGCGCAGCGACAAGGACCCCGCGGCGCGGGCGGTGCAGCTGGCCGCCAACTGGGTCGTGCTCGATGCGCTGCTGCATGCGCTCGATGCCGGCAAGCTGCACGCCCAGGTCGATGCGCAGCTGCGCCAGTCCCTGCGTCAGTGGCAGCGCGAACTGGCGCGCGCGCACGCCGACGGCGACGCCAGCCGCCACGCCGCCGCCGACCTCATCGCGCGCTATCTCGCCGATCCCAAGTCGGTCACGTTGCGCCCGCTGCCCAGAGTGCCCCCGGGCGCGCCGATCTGAGCATGGAACGATGCCGATGCCGCTGAGCCTCAACGAAATCCGCGAACGCGCGCGGGCCTTCGCCAAGGAATGGGCCGGCGAAACCAGCGAGCGCGCCGAAGCGCAATCGTTCTGGAACGAGTTTTTCAACGTGTTCGGCGTCAACCGCCGCCGCATCGCCGTGTTCGAGCAGAAGGCCGAACGCTTCTCCGGCGCGCGCCATGGCCGCATCGACGTGTTCTGGCCTGGCGTGATGCTGGCCGAGCACAAGAGCGAAGGCCGCGATCTCGACGCAGCCTTTGAGCAGGCCACCGACTATTTCGCCGGCTTGAGCAACGGCGAGCTGCCGCGCTACGTGCTGGTGAGCGACTTCCGCCGCCTGCGCCTGCACGACCTGGAAAGCGGCGAGCGCAGCGAATTCGCGCTCGGCGAACTGCACAAGGAAATCGGCCGCTTCGGCTTCATCAGCGGCTACCAGACCCGCGTCTACAAGGAAGAAGACCCGGTCAACGTGCAGGCTGCCGAGCGCATGGGCAAGCTGCACGATGCGCTCAAGGCTGCCGGCTACGCCGGCCATGCGCTCGAACTGCTGCTGGTGCGGCTGCTGTTCTGCCTGTTCGCCGACGACACCGGCATCTTTCCGCGCCAGGCCTTCCACGACCTGATCGGTCAGCGCACTGCCGAGGACGGTAGCGACCTCGGCATGTGGGTCGGGCGCATCTTCCAGGTGCTCAACACCGCAGCGGACAAACGCCAGACCACGCTCGACGAGCAGCTGGCCGAGCTGCCCTGGGTCAACGGCAAGCTGTTCGAGGAAATCCTGCCGCTGGCCGACTTCAACGCCGCCATGCGCACGCTGCTGCTGGACGCGAGCACGCTGGACTGGAGCCGGATCAGCCCGGCGATCTTCGGCTCGATGTTCCAGTCGGTGATGGACGCCAAGGCCCGCCGCAACCTGGGCGCGCACTACACCAGCGAGAAGAACATCCTGAAATTGATCGGCCCGCTGTTCCTCGATGGCCTCAAGAACGAGCTCGACAAGGCCGGTCATGACGAGAAAAAACTCGCCCAACTGCACCGCAAACTGGCCACGCTCACCTTCCTCGACCCCGCCTGCGGCTGCGGCAACTTCCTCATCATCGCCTACCGCGAGCTGCGCCTTTTGGAGCTGGAGGTGCTCACGCGCCAGTTCGCGCGCCAGCAGTCGGTACTGGTGCGCGTGCACGACCACGTGCTGGTGGACGTGGACCAGTTCCACGGCATCGAGATCGAGGAGTTCCCGGCGCAGATCGCCCAGGTGGCGATGTGGCTGATGGACCACCAGATGAACCAGCAGGTGTCGGCGCAGTTCGGCGAAAACATCACCCGCCTGCCGCTGAAAAAGTCGGCCACGATCGTCCATGGCAACGCGCTGCGGATGGACTGGAGCGAGGTGGTGGAAGCGCAGCGGCTGGATTACATCTTGGGGAATCCGCCGTTTGTGGGCTCCAAGCTGATGAGCGTGCAGCAGCGCGAAGACCTGCTGGCCGTGGCCGGTGGCCTGAAAGGCGCGGGCGTGCTGGATTTCGTCAGCGCCTGGTATCTGAAAGCTGCGCAGTTCATCGAAGGCCATCCAACCCGCTGCGCCTTCGTGTCAACCAATTCCATCTGTCAGGGCGAACAGGTCGGCATTCTCTGGGGCGCGATGCTCCAGCGCGGCATGCGGATCTTCTTCGCCCACCGCACCTTCCGCTGGAACAACGAGGCACGCGGCGTGGCGGCGGTGCATTGCGTGATCGTGGGCTTTGCCGCAAGTGAAGTCGCGCCCAAGCGTCTGTTCGATTATCAGGACATTGCCGGCGAGCCGCATGAGGTGAACGCGGGCAATATCAATCCGTATCTGGTGGATGCGGCGGATGTG
>QUBV01000032.1 GCA_014338185.1 Lysobacterales bacterium
CTGCTCGCGTTGCTCGGCGGCGTGATCCTCAACCTCATGCCCTGCGTGCTGCCGGTGCTGTCGCTCAAGGTGCTCGGCCTCGCCCAGAGCGGCGAGAGCGTGCACAAGGCGCGCCGCCACGCGCTGGTCTACAGCGCGGGCGTGCTGGTGTCCTTCGCCGCGGTCGGCCTCGCGGTGATCGGCCTGCGCGCGGCCGGCCATGCGCTGGGCTGGGGCTTCCAGCTGCAGCAGCCGCTGTTCGTGGCCGCGCTCGTGTACGTGATGTTCGCGATCGGCCTGAGCCTGTCGGGCGTGTTCAACCTCGGCGCGGGACTGGCCGGCATGGGCAGCGGTCTGGCCAACCGCAGCGGCGCGGCGGGTGACTTCTTCACCGGCGTGCTCGCGGTGGTGGTGGCCAGCCCGTGCACGGTGCCGTTCATGAGCTCGGCGCTGGCCTATGCCTTCACGGCCTCGGCCTGGACCGCGCTCCTGGTGTTCCTCGCGCTCGGCCTCGGGCTGGCGCTGCCGTTCCTGGTGATCGGCTACGTGCCCGCGCTGGCGCGGCGGCTGCCGCGGCCGGGCGCGTGGATGGAGACCTTCAAGCAGTTCCTCGCCTTCCCGATGTACCTGACCGCGGCGTGGCTGGTGTGGGTGCTGGGCAACCAGCGCGGCGTGGATGCGATCGGGCTCGTGCTTGCGGGTGCGACCGCGCTCGCGCTGGGACTGTGGCTGTGGGAGCGCACGCGCCACCGCGGCCTGGTGCTGCGCATGGCCGCGCTCGCGGTGCTGCTCGTCGCGCTGCTGCCGCTCGCGCGCATCGAGCGCCTTGCGCCGGCGGCCGCCGCGGCCACCCACCGCGCCGACGCGGTGCCCTACTCGGCGCAGCGCCTGGCCGAGCTGCGCGCGCAGGGCCGCGGCGTGTTCGTCGACATGGGCGCGGACTGGTGCGTGACCTGCAAGGTCAACGAGCGCGCGGTGCTGCACACCGCAGCCTTCCGCGAGGTGCTCGACCGCAGCAACAGCGTGCTCATGACCGGCGACTGGACCAATGCCGACCCGGCCATCAGTGCGTTCCTCAAGGACTATCGCGCGGTCGGTGTGCCGCTGTACGTGGTGTTCCGCGCGGGCGAGGACGGCCCGGGCGAGGTGCTGCCGACCCTGCTCACCCACCGCATCGTCGCCGATGCGCTGGCGCCGCGCTGAGCACGCCCCGATGCGGCGCTCACCGGCGTGGATCGTGGTACTTGCCCTGCTGGCCGCCACCGCCGGCCTGCTCGCGGGCCGCTGGTTCAAGCCCGGTAGCGGCGGCGGCGAGGGCTACAGCCAGGTCGGCGCCGCGCGCGCGGCGTTCGTGCGACCCGACCCCGAGGGCAAACCACGCGACATCGGCGAATGGAACGGCAAGCTCATCGTGCTCAATTTCTGGGCCAGCTGGTGCGCACCCTGCCGCGCCGAGATGCCGGTGCTCGACCGCATCGCGCAGCGCCATGCGGGGCGCGGCCTCGCGGTCATCGGCATCGCGGTCGACGAGGTCGCGGCCACGCGCGAGTTCCTGCGCGAGCACCCGGTCGGCTACCCGATCCTCGTCGATGATCCGCAAACGGACGGCAACCTGTCGACAATTTACGGCAACGAGCGCAAAGTCCTGCCGTACACCGTGCTGATCGGGCGCGACGGGCGCATCCTCGCCCAACATTTCGGCCTGTTCGACGAATCCGCGCTGAGCGCGTGGTTGCAGCCACATTTGTAGCCAATCTCGCCAAAACAGGCTTGAACATCGCCGAACTGGACAGATCGTGGACACTGGGCCAGACTAACCGCTTCGCCTTGGCTTCGGCTGCCCCGTGGCACACATCCTCGTCCTGCACGGCCCCAACCTCAACCTCCTCGGCACGCGCGAGCCGCAGGTCTACGGCCAGACCACACTGGCCGAGATCAATGCCGGCCTGGTCGCGCGCGCGAACGCGGCCGGGCGCCAGCTCGAGAGCTTCCAGTCCAACGCCGAGCACGAGTTGGTCGAGCGCGTGCAGCGCACGCGCGGCGATGGCACCGCGTTCGTGATCATCAACCCGGGCGCGTTCACCCACACCAGCATCTCGCTGCGCGATGCGTTTGCCGCGGTCGGCACGCCGTTCATCGAGGTGCACCTGTCCAACGTGCATGCGCGCGAGCCGTTCCGCCAGCACAGCTACCTGAGCGACCTGGCGGCCGGCGTCATCGTCGGCCTCGGCCCGCTCGGCTACACGCTGGCGCTCGACGCAGCGCTCGCGCGGCTCGCCTCCGCCACCTGAATCCGCGCGCCGGCAACGGCGCCGTACCCACGAGAGACCGTCATGGATCTGCGCAAGATCAAGAAACTCATCGACCTGCTCGAGGAATCCAACCTCGCCGAGCTCGAAATCAAGGAAGGCGAGGAAATCGTGCGCCTGTCGCGCCTGCCCAAGGGCATGATCGCGACCGCACCCGCGCCGCTGCAGCCGCCGCGGGTGGAGGGACCGGTGGCGGCCGCGGCAGCGGCCACGTCCCCGGTCGCCGCGCCGGCCGGCGGCAAGGCACTGCCCGAGGGCCAGGTGGTCAAGTCGCCGATGGTGGGCACCTTCTACGCATCGGCCAATCCCGACGCGCCCCCGTTCGTCAAGGTGGGCCAGAGCGTCAAGGCCGGCGACACGCTGGGCATCATCGAGGCGATGAAGATGTTCAACCAGATCGAGGCCGAGGTCGCCGGCGAAGTGGTGGCGGTGCTGGTCGAGAACGGCCAGCCGGTGGAGTTCGACGAACCGCTGTTCGTGATCCGCCAGGGCTGAGCCGCGCGCGCCCATCCTTCCCCCGCCCCCATCAACGACTGCTGCCCTCATGCTGGAAAAAATCGTCATCGCCAACCGGGGTGAAATCGCGCTGCGCGTGCTGCGCGCGTGCCACACGCTGGGCATCCGCACCGTGGCCGTGCACTCCACCGTCGACCGCAACCTCAAGCATGTCGGCATGGCCGACGAGGCGATCTGCATCGGCCCGGCCGCCTCGGGCGACAGCTACCTCAACATCCCGCGCATCATCGCCGCGGCCGAAGTCACCGACGCGCAGGCGATCCATCCCGGCTACGGCTTCCTGTCCGAGAACGCCGATTTCGCCGAGCGCGTGGAGAAGTCCGGCTTCATCTTCATCGGCCCGACCGCCGACGTGATCCGCCTCATGGGCGACAAGGTCGAGGCGATCAAGGCGATGAAGGCGGCCGGCGTGCCCTGCGTGCCCGGCTCGGGCGGACCGCTCGGCGATGACGTGGTGGCCAACACCAAGATCGCGCGCGAAATCGGCTATCCGGTGATCATCAAGGCCGCCGGTGGCGGCGGCGGCCGCGGCATGCGCGTGGTCCACACCGAAGGCCACCTGTCCAGCGCGATCCAGATGACCAAGTCCGAGGCCAAGGCCGCGTTCGGCAATGGCGAGGTCTACATGGAGAAGTACCTGGAGAATCCCCGCCACGTGGAAATCCAGGTGCTGGCCGACGGCCAGGGCAATGCGATCCACCTGGGCGAGCGCGACTGCTCGATGCAGCGCCGCCACCAGAAGGTGGTCGAGGAAGCCCCCGCGCCCGGCATCGACGCCGAGCAGCGCGCGGCGATCGGCAAGGTGTGCGTGGAAGCCTGCAAGCGCATCGGCTACCGCGGCGCCGGCACCTTCGAGTTCCTGTACGAGGACGGCCGCTTCTACTTCATCGAGATGAACACGCGCATCCAGGTCGAGCATCCGGTGACCGAACTCGTCACCGGCGTGGACCTCGTGCGCGAGCAGCTGCTCATCGCCTCGGGCCAGAAACTGTCGCTGCGCCAGGAGGACATCGTGCTCGACGGCCACGCGATCGAATGCCGCATCAATGCCGAGGATCCCGACACGTTCCTGCCCTGCCCCGGCACGATCAAGCGCTTCGAGGCGCCGGGCGGACCGGGCGTGCGCGTGGACACCCACATCTACGACGGCTACCGCATCCCGCCCAATTACGATTCGATGATCGGCAAGCTCATCGTGCACGGGCGCGACCGCGACACCGCGATCGCGCGCATGCGCATCGCGCTGTCGGAGCTGGTGATCGAAGGCATCAAGACCAACGTCCCGCTGCAGCAGCGGATCATGGCCGACGGCGGCTTCCGCCACGGCGGCCAGAACATCCACTACCTCGAAAAGCGCATGGCCGAGATGCGCGAGAAGTCGATCGGGATCGGCTGAGGGACGCCCGCATCCGGATGCACGGTCCGCGGGCCGGTACGCGCCGCGCGCGTCCGGCAAGCATCGGACACGCGCGGCGCCTGCGCCGGCATGACAGTCGGCAGGCTGCGCCGCTGCAGCGATCAGGGCGTGTAGGCGATGCGCACCCCACAGAACACCGGCGGCGGCGCGGGCTCGAAGCCGTCGGCGAACACGTAGTCCGCGTCGCTGGCCGCGCTCTTGAACTGCACATTGACCACATAGGCCTGCGCCGCGTTGTCGATCACGTGGTTCACGTCCTCGCCGAACAGCCAGGTGTGCCCGGGCGCGTTGCGGGAGTACATGAGTCCAAGATCGGTGAATGACCCGGCGGCATCGTAGTAGGTGAAGGCGGCCATCAAGGTCTCGGGCGCTTCGTCTCGATAGTAGAGCCGCAGGAAGTGCAGCGTGACCCCCTGCGGCAATTGCAGCTTGTGCACGAGACTGGTGTCCGGCGACGCTTCGACGCAGCCTCCGCCCACGTAGTGGTACGGATCCTCCGTGTTGCGTGACACGAACGCCGATGCCGGGATGAACTGGTACACGAAGCTGGCGGTCGGAGCCTCGTCGAGGCTGCCTTCGGCGTGCGCGATCGCGCCGGCACAGGCCATCGACACGGCCAGCAGCGGACTCCACATGCGTATCTGGAAAGTCATGGCGCCGGCCCTCACGGAATGGTGTAGAACACGCGCGCGCCACAGAACTTGACGTCCGAGGAGGAGGCGTAGCGGTACGCCTGCAGCGCGTAGGACCGGCTCATGTTGTCCACCACCGCCACGGGATCGAGGTCGAGGTAGGTCTCGCCGAAGCCGACCTTGGCCGGGCTGTCGCCCATCACGAGGTTGGTGTAGCCGCCCAAGCCATCGAAACTGGTCAATGCCAGGCGCACGAAGTCGCTCGCGGTGGTGTCGGCGTAGTAGAAGCGCACGCCCTGGATGCTCGCCCCCTGCGGCAGTTGCAGGTCGGTGGTGACGCTGCCGCCGTTGGTGCTGGTGGAGTCCATCCGCACGCAGCCGGCATTCGCATAGGTGACACCCGTGGTGTTGGACTTGCGGTTGAACGCGCTCGCCGGCACGAAGTAGAACAGGTTGGTCGCAGCGGGCGCCGCGGGATCGATCGACTCGCTGGTGTCGACGCCATGCAGGGACTGGCCAGTGTCGCCATCCTCGCCGGTCTGGGCGGGCGCGGTGGTGGAGAAGGCCAGTGCCGCGATGGCGGCCACGGCCAGGATGTGTGGTTTCATGATGTCGGGTTCCTTGGGCTTTGGGGTGCGTGCAAGGCGCATCGGCGCGTGGTCGCACCCACCACGCGGCGACCCATACAAGCGCAAACCGGCGAGCGGACCAGACATCGGCGACGCGCGCACGTTGCAAGGCCGGCCGCCACGCGCGCCGCTGGTCCCCGCGCCCACGCCACCCGCGCCGGGCCGCGGCCGGCCCGTGGCGCCATCGCGCCGCGGTTTGTATTACCTTTTCCGACCCGCCGGCCTCGCCCGCGCACCCGCGCATCGCCCATGCCTTTCCTCGAACTGTCCATCGCCATCGCGCAGCACGAGCAGGAGCGCGTCGAGCTGGCGCTGGAAGAAGCCGGCGCCCTGGCCGTGACCCTGCTCGATGCCGAAGTCGACACGCCCAACGAATGCGCGATCCTCGAACCCGGCGTCGGCGAAACGCCGCTGTGGCAGCGCCTCGTGCTCAACGCGCTGTTCGACGTCGGCACCGATCGCGCGGGCCTGCTCGCGCTGCTGGCCGAACTGGTGCCCGAACTCGCACCCGGCGACATCGGCCTGCGCGAGGTGGCCGACCAGGACTGGACGCGCGCGTGGATGGCCGACTTCAAGCCGATGCGCTTCGGCCGGCGGCTGTGGATCTATCCCTGGAACATCGAGCCACCCGCCGATGCCGCCGACGCGGTGGTGGTGCGGCTCGATCCGGGCCTGGCCTTCGGCACCGGAACGCATCCGACGACTGCGCTGTGCCTGCAGTGGCTGGACGGCCTCGACCTGGCCGGCAAGCACGTGATCGACTACGGCTGCGGCTCGGGCGTGCTCGCGATTGCCGCGCTCAAGCTCGGCGCCGCGCGCGTGAGCGCGATCGACAACGATCCACAGGCCCTGGACGCAAGCCGGGACAACGCGCGCCGCAACGGCGTGGCGCAACACCTGGACCTGTTCGCGCCCGAGCAGTTTGCCGACACGCCCGCCGACGTGCTCGTGGCCAACATCCTCGCCGGCCCGCTCGCACAGCTCGCGCCGCGCTTTGCCGCATGCACGCGCCCCGGGGCACCGTTCGCGCTGTCGGGCATCCTGCAGGGACAGCAGCAGGAATTGCTCGCGATCTATGCGCTGTGGTTCGAGGCACTCACGCTGGAAACGCGCGAGGACTGGGTGCGCATCAGCGGACGGCGCCGTGCCTGACCGGCCGCGGGCCGTGCGGCTGCGCGCCGCGCTGCGCTGCGCACACGCGCCACTGCGCACACGCGCGCAGCGCGACGGCCGCGCGCGCGTGGCGGTGTCGCCGAGGCTGCGTAGAATGGGGCGCTGTGTAGCGTCGACGAGGTGGCCGTGAATCCGCTCGTGTGGCTCGGGCGCAAGCTGGCCCATTACCTGGCCAAACCGCGTGACCACGGCTCGATCCGCACCAGCCGCTCGGGACTGCTCGCGGCGACCCTGCGCAAGGGCGACGTGCTGCTGGTCGAGGGCACCAGCCGCTTCGCGGGCGCGATCCGCTACATCACGCAATCGACCTGGTCGCACTCGGCGCTGTACGTGGGCGATGCGCTCAAGGACAGCCACGGCGGTGCGCAGATGCTTATCGAAGCCGACGTGAGCGAGGGCGTGCGTGCGGTGCCGGTGGCGCGCTATGCGCACGTGCATACGCGCATCTGCCGGCCGGTGGGCCTGCTCGCGAGCGAAATCGACACGGTGGCGGACTACGCGATCAGCCGCCTCGGCCAGCGCTACGACCTGCGCAACATCGTCGACCTCGCGCGCTACCTCATCACCGAGCCGCCGGTGCCGCAGCGCTACCGGCGCCGCCTGCTCGCGCTCGGCGGCGGCGATCCCACGCGCGCGATCTGCTCGTCGCTGATCGCGGCGGCATTCGAGGCGGTGCGTTACCCGATCCTGCCCGACATCGAAGTGGTCGAAGTCCAGGGCGAGGCCGGCGATGCCTGGGCGCAGGAGATCCTGCACATCCGCGACTCGCGCCTGTTCGCGCCGCGTGACTTCGACGTGTCGCCCTACTTCCGCATCGTCAAGCCCACGCTCGAACACGGCTTCGATCCGCACACGCTGACCTGGGCCGACCGTACCCGCTCCATCCCCGACGACACCGGGCCGGCCACGCATGCGCCGGCGACGGGAGTGTAAGATCGGCGCGATATCCGCGTTGGCCCGCCCATGTACACGCAATGCCCGCAATGCCTGACGATCTACCGCGTGGAGGAAAAGGACCTCGCGACCGCGCACGGCCACGGGCGCTGCGGCCATTGCGACAGCGTGTTCGACATGCTCCTCACGCTGACCACGCAGCTGCCGCTGGAATCGATCGAATACTTGCCCGAGCATGCCGCACAGGCCACGCCGCCCACACTCGGTGCCCCGGTGCTGCGGCCGCGCTCGGCGCGTGTATCCGCGCCCATCGCCGACGCGCCCTTGCCGCGCGGCGCGCGACGCGGTGCGCTGCCGACCTTCGCGCGCAGCCGCCGTGCCCCCACGCGCGGCAACCGGCGCTGGCTGGCGGCGAGCGCGGTGCTGCTGCTCACCCTCGGCGCGCAGATCGCCTGGTCGCAGCGCGCAAACTGGATCGACGATGGCCGCGTGCGCGGGGTGCTCGAGCCGCTGTGCGCGCGCCTGCACTGCCAATTGCCACTGCGGCATGACGCCAGCGCGCTCGAACTTCTGTCGCGTGACATCCAGCCGCATCCATCGGTGCCCGACGCGCTCATCATCTCGGCAACGCTGCACAACGCCGCGCCGTACGCCCAGGCCTGGCCCACGGTCGAGGTCGCGCTGTCCGATCTGGACGACAAGCGCATCGCGATGCGCCGGTTTCAGCCGCGCGACTACCTCGCCGACGCGCACACGGTGGCGCAAGGCATCGCCGCGGGCGCAAGCAGTTCGCTGGTGTTCGAGGTGGTCGACCCGGGCCACAACGCGGTCGCGTTCGAGTTCCGCTTCGAGTAGTCCAGCGGCAACAAGCCCTTGCGCGCACTGTCGCGCATGTGCGTGAGCACACACGCGCAAGTACCGACAGTGCAAGCAATCGTCACACCACGCGAACGTGCCTCGCGCAGCACTTACCAATCGCACCCGCGCGGGCTAAGATGACCGTCCGGCGCGCGCTGTCAGGCGTCGGCCTGCACCAGGGAAGCACATTTCAACAAAGGGCCCGCTGACCGTGAATGCCGCCGTTCCGTTGCGCACCGCTGCTCCGCAAGAATCGACTCTGCCACCCGCGCTGGGTGATTGCGTGGCGCGCGCGGTGCGCCGCTATCTCGCCGACGTCGAGGCGCAGCCGGGCGAAGGCCTGCACGCGCTGGTGATGCAGGAAGTGGAGCTGCCGCTGCTGCGCGAGGTGATGGCCTGCTACGGCGGCAACCAGTCGCGTGCGGCCGAGGCGCTGGGCATCACGCGCGCGACCCTGCGCCGCAAGCTGCAGCAGTACGGCCTCAACGGCTGACGGCCGGGCCGTCGACCCGGTCCCCGCCGGCACCGCGCGTGGCCGCCCGCGGGCCGCACCGCGGCCCTATAATTCCGCTGTTTCCCCGGCCCGAACCCGCCATGTCAGATCCCCACAAGGTAGTGGTCCACCGCGCCCTGCTGAGCGTGTCGAACAAGAACGGCATCGTCGACCTCGCGCGCGGGCTCGACGCGCTGGGCGTGATGCTGATCTCCACCGGCGGCACCGCGCAGGCGTTGCGTGACGCCGGCCTGCCGGTCAGCGACGTGAGCCAGGTCACGGGATTCCCCGAGATCATGGACGGCCGGGTCAAGACCCTGCACCCGGCCGTGCATGGCGCGCTGCTCGGTCGCCGCGGCGTGGACGATGCAATCATGGCCGAATACGGCATCGCCCCGATCGACCTGCTCGTGGTCAACCTGTATCCGTTCGAGCGCGTGTCGAGCTCGCCCGACAGCACGCTCGATGACACCATCGAGAACATCGACATCGGTGGCCCGGCGATGCTGCGCGCGGCGGCCAAGAACCACCAGCGCGTGGCGGTGGCGGTCGACCCCGCCGACTACGCCGAACTGCTCACCGCGCTCGCGCAGGGCGGCACCACGCTCGCGCTGCGGCGGCGGCTTGCGGCCGCGGCCTTCGCCCACACCGCGCGCTACGACGGCCTCATCGCCAACTGGCTTGGCACCCATGCCGACGCCGACAAGCCGCAGCCGTTCCCGGCCGCGCTGCGGCTGGCCTTCGAACGACGCCAGACGCTGCGCTATGGCGAGAACCCGCATCAGGAAGCCGCGCTCTACGTCGAGCGCAACGCGCCACGCGGCACCGTCGCCACGGCCCAGGTGCTCGCCGGCAAGGAACTGTCCTACAACAACCTCGCCGATGCCGACGCCGCGATCGAATGCGTCAAGGCGTTCCGCAAGACGCCCGCCTGCGTGATCGTCAAGCATGCCAATCCCTGCGGCGTTGCGCTCGGCGCGAATCTGGGCGAAGCCTACGAGCGCGCCTGGGCCTGCGACCCGGTGTCGGCCTTCGGCGGCATCATCGCCTTCAACCACGTGGTCGACGCCGCGGTGGCGCAGGCGATCCTTGCGCGCCAGTTCGTCGAGGTGGTGGCCGCGCCCGCGTTCGAGCCGGCGGCGATCGAAGTGCTCGCCACCAAACCCAACGTGCGCGTGCTGGCCACGGGCGAGTGGGACGAGCTGGCCGCGCCCGCGGTCGAGTACAAGCGCATCGCGGGCGGCCTGCTGGTGCAGGACGCCGACCGCGACACCCTGCTGCTGAGCGATCTCAAGGTGGTGTCGCGGCGCGTGCCCGACGCCGGCGAATTGCACGACCTGTTGTTTGCCTGGCACGTGGCGATGTTCGTCAAGTCCAATGCGATCGTGTACGCGCGCGGCAGCCGCACGGTCGGCATCGGCGCGGGCCAGATGAGCCGCGTCGTGAGCGCGCGCATCGCGGCGATGAAGGCCGCCGATGCGTCGCTCGAGGTGGCCGGCAGCGTGATGGCGAGCGATGCGTTCTTCCCGTTCCGCGACGGCATCGACGCGGCCGCCGCGGCGGGCATCCGCGCGGTGATCCAGCCCGGTGGCTCACTGCGCGACAAGGAAGTGATCGCGGCGGCCGATGAGCACGATATCGCCATGGTGTTCACCGGCATCCGCCATTTCCGCCATTGACGGCGCAGCGCGAGGCGCGATGATGGCCGGCGCGCGCACCCGCTCCGCGTGGCGTGGCCGGTGCGCCGCGTCCACACCCAGGCCCCACTCCCGAACCGCGATGCCTGCATCATGAAACTACTCGTCATCGGCTCCGGCGCGCGCGAACACGCGCTCGCGTGGAAGCTCGCGCAATCGCCGCGTGTCCACCAAGTGATCGTCGCCCCGGGCAACGCCGGCACCGCGCGCGAGGCGCGCGTGCGCAACGTGCGCATCGCCGCCACCGACGTCGAGGGCCTGCTCGCGCTCGCCCGGGTCGAAAAGATCGACCTCGCGGTGGTCGGTCCCGAGGCCGCGCTCGCGGCGGGCGTGAGCGACCAGTTCCGCGCCGCGGGCATCCGCTGCTTCGGTGCCAGCCGCATCGCCGCGCAGCTGGAAAGCTCCAAGGCCTTCGCCAAGGACTTCCTCGTCCGCCACAACATCCCCACCGCGCGCCACGCCACCTTCGACGACGTCGGGCGCGCGCTCGCCCACGTGCGCCGCCACGGCGCGCCAATCGTGATCAAGGCCGATGGCCTGGCCGCGGGCAAGGGCGTGGTCGTCGCGCTCACGCTGGCCGACGCCGAGCAGGCGCTGCACGACATGCTCGGCGCGCACAGCTTCGGCGCCGCCTCGGCGCGCGTGGTCATCGAGGAGTTCCTCGAAGGTGAGGAAGCCAGCTACATCGTGATGAGCGATGGCCGCAACGTGCTGCCGCTCGCCACCAGCCAGGACCACAAGCGCCGCGACGAGGGCGACCTCGGCCCCAACACCGGCGGCATGGGCGCCTATTCACCCGCGCCCGTGGTCACGCCTGCAGTCGAAGAGCGCGTCCTGGCCCGGATCGTGCGCCCGACCATCGCCGGCATGGCCGCCGAGGGTGCGCCGTTCATCGGCTTCCTGTACGTCGGCCTCATGATCGACGCGCAGGGCAATCCCAAGGTCATCGAGTTCAACGCGCGCCTGGGCGATCCCGAGACGCAGCCGATCCTGCTGCGCCTGAAGTCCGACCTCGTCGACCTCATCGAGGATGCGTTCGACGGGCGCCTCGACCGCACCAGCGCGCAGTGGGACGTGCGGCCCGCGGTCGGCGTGGTGGTGGCCGCGGACGGCTATCCGGGCAAGGTGCGCGAGGGCATGCCCATCGGCGGCCTCGACGGCGCGCTTGCCGGCGACGTCAAGGTGTTCCACGCGGCCACCCGGCTCGACGCCCAGGGCCAGGTCGTCACCGCGGGAGGCCGTGTGCTCACGGTATGCGCACGCGGCGAGGACTTTGCCCGCGCGCGCGAGGCGGCCTATGCCGCGCTCGCAGGCATCGGCTTCGACGGCGCGTTCTGGCGGCGTGACATCGGCTGGCGCGCGCTGCAGCGCCGCTGAACCGCGCCGCCAGGCGCGCGCACGCGCTCAGCGTGTGGCTGCCGCGCCCGCCGCGGCACGCGCGCGCGGCGGATTGAACAGCGGCGAGCGCGCCGACCAGGGCAAGTCCGGCAGCTTGCGCGCGCGCAGCTGTTCGAGCACATCCTTGTACGGGGGCAGTGCCGATTCGCCCTCGTTGCGCAACACCACGAACAACACGCCTTCCTGGGTCTTGACCGCGTCGTCCCACTGGCCGTTGGCCGCCAGCGCCAGCGCATAGGCCTCGCCCACGGCCGGCCGGTCGTTGCCGCGATATTGCTTGGCCGCGTAGTCGAGCGCCATGCGCTTCTCGGCCGCGCCCACAGCGGTACAGGTGCTGGCCGAGCGCACGAACAGTTGCAGCAGGAACGCATCGTCGGGGGCCTTGCGCAGCACCTCGTTGAGCGCGGCCAGCGTGTCCGCGCAGCGACCCGCAAGCGCCTCCGCGGCCAGCAGCCGCGTCCACGCCTGCGCATCGCCCGGCTCCTCGCGCAGGATCGCCTTGTACTGCGCGATCGCCTCGCCGTAGCGCTTGGCGCGCAGTTCAACCGCGGCCAGTGCGAGACGCGCGGCGGTGAGATTGGGCTGCACGCGGATCGCCTGTTGGTAGTCCTCGCGTGCGCCCGCATCGTCGTCGCGCATCTCCTTGATCAGGCCTTCACCGACCTCGACCATGCCATTGGCCGGATCGGCCCGGCGCGCCGCATCGAGCCGCGCCTGTGCCGCGGCGAAGTTGCCCGACGCCGCCTCCAGATGACCGTACAGCGCCAGCAGCATCGAGTCCCGCGGCGCCTGCTTCAGCGCCGCATCGAGCGTGCTGCGCGCCGCCGCGTACTGGCGCTCATCGATCTGCCGCAGCGCATCCAGGATCGCGCGCTCGCGCGGCGCGACGGCGGCGCCAGCCGCCGATCCCGGCCGCGCCACCGGCGGCGCGGCGCCTTCGCCGAGGATGCGCTGGCCGAGCGGGTCGTACAGCACCGGCCTGCCCTCACCGGCCTTGGCCCGCGCCTGCGCCGCGGCCTTGGCATCGCCCGCCGCCGCGTGCGCATCGGCCAGGCGCGCGTACAGCTGGGTGGCCTGCGGATCGAGCGCGAGCGCGCGCTGCAGCGCGCCCACCGCATCGGCGTAGCGCTGCTGCTTCATCGCGATGCTCGCGAGCAGGACCAGCGGCACGACCTGATCGTGCCGGGGCGCGCGTTCGAGCACGTCGCGCGCGCCGTCGAGGTTGCCGGCCGCGATGCGCGAATTGGCCACCGCGATGCGAATCGGCAGGTAGCCGGGATCGAGCTTGAGTGCCTGCTCGAAATCGGCCCGCGCCGCGTCGCCCTGCTGGCGCAGCGCATGCAGCGCGCCTCGCAGGTACAGCCAGCGGCCATCGCCCGGCGCCAGCGCGATCGCGTTGTCCAGCGCGACCGCGGCCACGTCATACAGCCCGTTGCTGGCATAGGCGGCGCCGAGCAAGGCATAGGTCTCGGCCAGCGGATCGCCGATGAGCACGTCCTTGGCGTTGTCGAAACTCCTGCGCTGCGCACGCAGTTCCGCGGCACGCTCGGCGGGCAACCGCGACAGGTCCGCGCTGGGCAGTGGCGTCAGCCGCGGCGCAGCGGCGATGGCGGTGGGCGCGGACGGCGCGAAGGGCGACAGCAACAGGGCAGCGGCAAGCAGCAGGCGGGGTGACATGGGCGAGCGACCGTGGATGCGGTGTGGGCGGAGGGCCGCCTAGTGTAATGCGCGTGACTGAACCGATGGCCCGACGGCCGGCGCGACACCGGCGCGCCGTGCCTGCTAGATTCCGTCGTCGCCCACTGCACGGCGCAGGGAACCCGCATGTCCGAATCCAGTCAGTTCAGCCTGCTCGGCCGCCGCCGTTTCGCGCCGTTCTTCGCCACCCAGTCGCTGGGTGCGTTCAACGACAATGCATTCCGCAACGCGCTGGTGGTGCTGGTCGGCTACCACATGGGGCTGGACGATGATGCGGTCGGGTTCTACTCCAACATTGCGCCGGCCCTGTTCATCCTGCCGTTCTTCCTGTTTTCGGCCAGCGCCGGCCAGCTGGCCGAGAAGCGCGAGAAGGCGCAGATCATCCGCTGGGTCAAGCTGTTCGAGATCGCGGTGATGCTGCTGGCCGCGGTCGGCTTCTGGCTCAAGTCGATCCCGCTGCTGCTCACCGTGCTGTTCCTCATGGGCCTGCATTCGACCGTGTTCGGCCCGATCAAGTACGCGATCCTGCCGCAGGCGCTGCGCAACGAGGAACTGGTCGGCGGCAACGCGCTGGTGGAAACCGGAACCTCGCTCGCGGTGCTGATCGGCATGGTCGCGGGCGGCGCCGCGATGAGCCACAGCCCGCTGGCCGCCTCGTTGCTGGTGGTCGGCGTGGCGGTGGTCGGTTGGCTGAGCAGCCGCGCGATTCCGCCGGCGCCGGCGACCGCGCCCGAGCTCGTGTTCAATTGGAACCCGTTCACCGAAACCTGGCGCGCGCTCGGCTTCGTGGCCAAGGACCGCACCATCTTCAACTCGGTGCTCGGCATCTCCTGGTTCTGGTTCTTCGGCGGCGTGTTCACGATGCAGCTGCCCAACTACACCAAGCTGTACCTGGGCGGCAGCGAGGGCGTGCAGATCCTCGTGCTCGCCCTGTTCTCGATCGGCGTGGGCGCGGGCTCACTGCTGTGCGAGCGCCTGTCCGGGCACAAGGTCGAGATCGGCCTCGTGCCGCTGGGCTCGATCGGCATCACGCTGTTCGGGCTGGACCTGTACTTCGCCCGGCCCGCGGCGGCGACGCTGCACGATCTCACCGCGCTCACCTTCATCAGCGCACCGGGCAGCTGGCGCATCATCGCCGACTTCGTGCTGGTGGGCCTGTTCGCGGGCTTCTACATCGTGCCGCTGTTCGCGCTGGTGCAGAGCCGCGCCGAGCGCAGCGAGCTGTCGCGCATCATCGCGGGCAACAACATCATCAACGCGCTGTTCATCGTCGGCGCGGCGGCGTTCGGCATGGGACTGGCCGCCCTCGGCTTCAGCATTCCGCAGATCTTCCTCGCGGCGGCGGTGCTCAACGCGCTGGTGGCGATCTACATCTACACGCTGGTGCCCGAGTTCCTCATGCGGTTCCTGAGCTGGATCCTCATCAACACGCTCTACCGCATCGACACCCGCGGCCTCGACCACGTGCCCGAACGCGGTCCCGCGCTCATCGTGTGCAACCACGTCAGCTTCATGGACGCGCTCATCGTCGGCGGCTGCGTGCGGCGACCGATCCGCTTCGTGATGTACTACAAGATCTTCAACATTCCCTTGCTCAGCTTCATCTTCCGCACCGCCAAGGCGATCCCGATCGCGGGCCACAAGGAGGACCCGGCCCTGCTCGAGCGCGCGTTCGCGCAGATCGAGGCCACGCTGCGCGAAGGCCACGTGGTGTGCGTATTTCCCGAGGGCGGCCTCACCAGCGACGGCGAGATCGCCACGTTCCGCCCGGGCGTGGAGCGCATCCTCGCGCGCTATCCCGTGGTCGTGGTGCCCAGCGCGCTGCGCGGCCTGTGGGGCTCGGTGTTCAGCCGCCGTGACAGCGCACTGCACCGCGCGCGCCTGCCGCGCCGCTTCCGCGCCCGCATCGAGTTCGTGGCCGGCGCGGCGGTGCCGGCGGAGCAGGCCAGCGCGGCGCTGCTGGAGGCACGCGTGCGCGAACTGCGCGGCGACCGTGCCTGAGTGCAGCGGCGATCCGCGCGCGCCGGCGGCGCGCGCGGGCTGGCGCCGGCCTCACTTGTCGACGAACGCGCGTTCGATCACGTAGTCGCCCGGCGTGCCGATGCGCGGCGAGATCACGAAACCATGCGCATCGAGCAGGGTGCGCAGGTCCTTGAGCATGGCCGGGCTGCCGCACAGCATGAAACGGTCCCGGGTCGGGTCGAGCGGACCCAGTCCGCATTCGGCCTGCAGCGCGCCGCTGTCGAGCAGGGCGGTGAGGCGGCCGCGGTGGCGGAACGGCTCGCGCGTGACCGCCGGGTAGTAGACGAGCTTGTCGCGCATGAGTTCGCCCAGCAGCTCGTGTCGTGGCAACTCGTTGGTGATGAAGCTCTCGTAGGCGAGGTCGGCGATCGTGCGCACGCCATGGGCGAGCACGATGCGCTCGAAGCGCGCGTAGATTTCCGGGTCCTGGATCAGGCTCAGGAACGGCGCGAGCCCGGTGCCGGTGCCGAGCAGGTACAGGTTGCGGCCTGGCTTGAGGTCGTGCAGCGTGAGCGTGCCGATCGCCTTGCGGCTCACCAGCACCTCGTCGCCAACCTGCAGGTGCTGCAGGCGCGAGGTCAACGGGCCGTTGGCGACCTTGATGCTGAAGAACTCCAGGTGCTCTTCCCAGTGCGGGCTGGTGATGCTGTAGGCGCGCACCAGCGGGCGCCCGTCGACGACGAGGCCGAGCATGATGAAGTGGCCGCTCTCGAAGCGCAGGCTGTCGCTGCGCGTGGTGCGGAAGCTGAACAGGTCATCGTTCCAGTGGTGGACGGCCAGGACGCGTTCGGTCGTGTACGGAGTCATGCGGGATTCTTGCCGGGATCGATCGTGCACCGTGCGCAGGTGCACCGCCGCATGCGCGGCGGCTGCCGGGCGCAGGCGCGGGCTCCGGCAATGGGGTCGGGGGACGCCGGATTCAATGCGCCACGATCAGCACCGCCGCCAGCGCGAGCAGGGCCAGCCACGCGACCAGCGCACGGCGCAGCACGCGCCGCGCATCGGCCAGCTCCGCGAGCGGATCGGCGACGTCCTGCGCATAGCCGTCGCCCGCCTCGACGTCGGCATCGACGCCCGCGCGCGCCAGCGCGCCGAGGAACCCGAGGTCGAGCGTGAACACGCCGCGGCCTGGCGCGGCATGGTATTCGCGCCAGGTCGCGATCACCGCATCGAAATCCGACACCAGCGCCAGCGTGAGCGCGAGCAGGTGTGCCGGCGCCCAGTCGAGCAGGCGCGCGGTGCGTTCGAGCACCTCGTGCTGTGGTGCGCCCATGAGCGGGCGCAGCGCCGCATTGCGCGCCAGCAGTTGCACCACGCGATAGCCGAGCGCGCCGGCCGGGCCGAGCACCACGAACCAGAACAGCACGCCGAACCACCGCGACAGCGCCGAGGCGAACGTGGCCTCGACCAGCGCCACCGGCTCCAGCGGCAAGGCCTGCACGGCCGGGTCCGGTCGCAGCGTCTGCGCCGCGGACTCGCGCCGGTCACCGTCCGGCGCCTTGAGCACCGCATCGACATCGGCATCCAGATCGCGCGGGCCCCAGCTGTAGTACAGCACGAGCACCGCGAACGCGAACCCGGGCAAGCCGTACAGCACCGGCGTGAGCAGCGCCTGCAGCACGAGGCAGGCGAGCACCAGCAGCAGCGCGAGCAGCGCGGGCCGGTATGCCGAGGAACGCTCGTCGGCCCCGTCCATCCAGCGCCGCGTCGCGGACTGCAGCCAGCCGAACTCGCGCCAGCGCGCGAGGTCGGGCGCCGCATGCGCGGCCACCAGCGCGAGGACGATGGCGAGGAAGGTCGGAGCCATGGGCTGCGGCGCTACCATGTGGGGCGATCCACGCATTCTAGCGGACGCGGTGGGCGGGCGCCGCTCAATCGGCTGCGCGATGGCCCGACTCGAGCACGTCCAGTTCCACGCCACGACCCCGCAACCAATGCGCGATGAGCGCGCGCGACACCGATACCCGCGGCGGCAGGCTCAGCGAGCCGTCGGCCAGGCCATCGACGAGTTCGCCTGCGCTGAACCAGCGCGCCGCCGCGAGCTCGTGGCCGACGCGGATCGCCGGATCCTCGGCCTCGGCGCTGAAGCCGAGCATGAGCGCAGCCGGGAACGGCCATGGCTGCGAGGAGTGGTAGTGGCAAGCGCCCACGCGCACGCCGGCTTCCTCGTGCACCTCGCGCCGCACCGCGTCTTCGAGCGATTCGCCCGGCTCGACGAAGCCCGCGAGCGTGGACCAGCGCCCCGGTTGCCAGCTCGCCTGGCGCCCGAGCAGGCAGCGGTCCTGCCAGCCGACGATCACGATGATGGCCGGGTCGAGCCGCGGGAACTGGTCGATGCCGCAGGCCGGGTTGCTGCAGCGTGCGCGGTGTCCGAGCGCAAGCAGTTCGAGCCTCGCGCCACAGGCGCCGCACCAGCGCGCGCGCGACTGCCAGTGCGCGAGCGCACGCGCGTAGGCGAACAGTCCGCTGTCAAAGCCGGGCAGGCGCAATCCGGCGCCGCGCAGGTCGAGGTCATCCACCGCCAGTTCGCGCGCGAGCGCCGCGCCCGCGGCCGCATCGACCTGGATCGAGAACAGCGGCCCGGCGCCATCCTCGCCCAGATACGTGGCCGCCGCCTGCGGCAGCAAGGCGCGCTGCTCCACGCTGCCGAGCAGGCGCAAGCCGGCGCCCGCGACCAGCGCGCGGTAGCCATCGCGCGCATCCTCGCGCAGTACCAGGTAGCGGCTGCGTGGATCGGCCGCCTGCGCGAGTGCCCACGCCGCGTCCTCGCGCTGCTCGGCATGGCGATCGAGCGCCAGGCCGGCGAACACGTGCGCGGGTTCGACCAAGAGCGGTCAGACCGTGAACGAGGAACCGCAGCCGCAGGTGGTGCGCGCGTTGGGATTGCGGATCACGAACTGCGCGCCGCTGAGCGACTCGGTGTAGTCGACCTCGGCCCCGGCCAGGTATTGCAGGCTCAGCGGATCGACCAGCAGCGTCACGCCGTCGCGATCGAGCGCGACATCATCCTCGGCCCGCTCCTCGTCGAAGGTGAAGCCGTACTGGAAGCCCGAGCAGCCGCCGCCGCTGATGTACACGCGCAGCTTGAGTTCGGGATTGCCTTCCTCGGCGATGAGCTCGCGCACCTTCCGCGCCGCCGCGCCGGTGAACACGAGGGGCGCCGCGCCGGTGTCGAGATAGGTCGGGGTGGCAGTATCGGTCATGGCTCGAAGTCGCTCGCCAGCACGCGGCATTGCGTGGTGGTCATTCTAGGCCGACGCGGTGGCGGTGGCGCCTGCCGCCGCATCCGCATCCGCGACCGGCCCGGTGAGGCGGCGCGGCGTGCCATCGACATAGTTCATGCTGCCGGTGACCTGCGCGCCCGCGGTCATCTCCAGCACCTTGTAGTACACGTTGCCGTTGATGCGCGCGCTGGCGCCCAGCTCCAGCCGCTCGGCCACGTGCAGGTCGCCTTCGACCATGCCGTTGATCACGGCGCTGAACACGTGCACCTCGCCCTTGACGCGGCCCTTCTCGCTCAGCGTGAGCACCGCGCCGGGGCCTTCGGCCGCGATCGTGCCGTGGACCGCGCCGTCCAGGTGCAGCCCGCCATCGAACTGGATGTCGCCATGGATCGTGGTGCCGTCGGCGATCAGCGTGCTGATCGAGGCGACGACGCGATCGCGCTTGTCACTGCGGAACATTGTCGTTCTCCTGGCCCTTGCTCGCGTCGGCCCAGGTGAAGGCCTGTTCGGCGCGCGCACCGTCGCCTTCGGCGCGCACCACGACGCGATTGGGCACAAACCCGTCGGGAAGCATCATGGTACCGCGCACCTGCGCAAAATACTTGAACGCGTACGCAATTCCGCCGGCGTTGGGGTCCTGCGCCAGCGTCTTCCAGTCGAGCGTCTCGAGCCGCCCGTCGACCACGCCCTCCACGGTCAGCGCGATGCGCCCGCTGGTTTCCTCGCCGCGCTTGAAGTTCTGGGTCAGGGTCGCGACGAAGTTCCACGCGCGCGAACCCGCCACCGGCATGAGCCGCAGCGCATGCACGGTGAGCCCTTCGCGCTTGCCACCGAGCAGCCGCCCATAGAACGCCAGGTCCGCGCGCAGGCCATCGATCTCCTCGTCGCGATCGCGCAGCGAGGTCTGCAGGTCGGCCAGTGCCGCCTTGGCCACCTGCTCGGAGCGCGCCAGCTGCGCGATGCGCGCATCCTGCGCCGAGCTGCGCTCCTGGGCGACGCGCAACGCGGCGCTGCTGCCGGCATCGGCGTTGTGGCGCATCAGGGCCGAGGTCAGCAGCGCGGTCAGCAGCAGCGACGCGAGCCAGATGGCCGCGAGCGACCAGCGCCGCCGGCGATCCTGTGCCGGGTCCGAGCTGCGCACGACATAGGTGGGCAATGGGGCCATGGTGACTACCGCGCCGAAGGGGACCCGCGCTTATACGGTCGGCCGCCGGCGCGGGTCAACGCGCGCCGCAGCAGCCGCCGCGGCGCCTGGCTACAATCGCGTCTTTGTGCAACGGCGCACGCGATGCTCTGGCTCAAGGCATTCCACATCATCTTCGTCGTGACCTGGTTCGCGGGCCTGTTCTACCTGCCGCGACTGTTCATCTATCACGCGCAGGCGAGCGAGGTGGCGTCGCGCGAACGCTTCAAGCTCATGGAACGGCGCCTGCTCGGCATCACCCATATCGGCGGCATGCTCGCGCTCGGCTTCGGCCTGGCCACGATGACGGCCTATGCATGGCACAACCCCGCCTACCTGCAACAAGGCTGGCTGCACACCAAACTGGCGCTGGTCGTGGTGCTGGTCGGCTACCACGTCATGCTCATGCGCATGACCGCGCAATTCGCGCGTGACGCGAACACGCGCAGCGACCGCTGGCTGCGCGTGTTCAACGAAATCCCCGCACTGCTGCTCATCGCGATCGTGCTGCTGGTGGTGCTCAAGCCCTGGTGAGGCGCGCGCGCCGCGCGCCGGCGCCACGCCTCAGTCGCGCAGCTTGTCCTGCAGGTACAGGTTCTCGCCGAGCCGGTCGATGAGGCCGAGCTGGGTTTCGAGCCAGTCGATGTGCTCCTCTTCCGACTCGAGGATGCGTTCGAGCAGTTCGCGGCTCACGTAGTCGCCGAGCGCCTCGCAATCGGCGATGCCGGCCTTGAGGTCGGGCACCGCGGTCATTTCCAGCTGCAGGTCGCACTCGAGCATCTCGCGCGGCGTCTCGCCGATGCGCAGCTTGCCCAGCGCCTGCAGGTTGGGCAGGCCATCGAGGAACAGGATGCGCTCGATCAGCACGTCGGCGTGCTTCATCTCGTCGATCGACTCCTTGTACTCGTGCTCGGCCAGTTCCTTGTAGCCCCAGTTGCGAAACATGCGCGAGTGCAGGAAATACTGGTTGATCGAGGTGAGTTCGTTGAACAACGCCTTGTTGAGGTGCGCGATGACCTTCGGGTCGCCTTTCATGATGGTTCCTGCTGCGGCCGCGCAGCGGACCACCCGCCGCGCGCAATGAAGACGCCCGACTATACGAGCGTGCGTCGCGCACGGCAAAGCCGCGCACGCCGGTGCGCGACCAGGGACGGCAATGCGTGCGGCTCAGGCCGCGTGCGCGAACAACGGCAGGCCGAGCGGACGCGACTGCGCGGTCACGGCCTCGTCGAACACCGCACGCGCGACGTCCTCGCAATTGCCGCAGCAACCCGAGCACCCCGTGCTGTCGCGCAGGTCGGCGAAGGTCGACGTGCCCTCGGCCACGGCGGCACGGATATCGCGGTCGGTGAGGGCATTGCAGATGCAGACGTACATGGCACGGCCAAGACACGGGACCGCGCCATTCAATTGCAAACAAGAATGATTGTCAATACCGATACGGGCGCATCAGCCCGCCTGCGCCCTCGTTTCGGGCAACGGCTGCGGCCGCAACGACACCGCGCAGCTGGCCTCGGCCAGCGTCACCAGATGGCGCAGCGCCTGTTCGTACACGCGGCGCTTGAAGTTGACCACGTGCGCGGCCGGATACCAGAAGTCCACCCAGCGCCACAGGTCGAATTCGGGCTCGGCGTGCGCATCCAGGCGCACCGCGGAGTCGTCACCGAGCAGGCGCAGCAGGAACCACACCTGCTTCTGGCCGATGCAGACCGGCCGGTCACGGCGGCGCACGAAGCGCTGTGGCAGGCGATAGCGCAGCCAACCCGGCGTGGCGCCCAGCACCTCGACGTGGTGCGGCTGCAGGCCGGTCTCCTCCGCCAATTCGCGGTACATCGCCTCGAGCGGCGTCTCGTCGCTGTTCATACCGCCTTGCGGGAACTGCCAACCGTCGCGCCCGATGCGGCGTGCCCAGAACACGCTGCCTTGCGCATTCATGAGGATGATGCCGACGTTGGGCCGGTAGCCATCGGGATCAATCATGTCGAAACAACGATGCAAGTACTTGATCCGATTGTTCCACACGCCTTGCGCACGCGGCAAGCCGAGCGTGGCGGCGATGGCTTGACAGGGGTTGGCAAGCCACTAGAATCGCTCGCCCCGCGCGGACGCACGCCACCCGCAGCGCGCCACACGCCAGCGCGCGTGCCGCGCAGTGGCATCCGCCGCCGCGGCGACGTGCCCGCACACGGTACAATGCGGCGCCATGGCTATGTAGCTCAGCCGGTTAGAGCACAGCACTCATAATGCTGGGGTCGGTGGTTCGAGTCCACCCATAGCCACCACCCGATCGCACGCGTACCCGCATCGCCGCGCGCATCAATGCCCGGGCACCACCGGGTACAGGATCGCACCGAAGTCCTGTTGTGGATGGTCGAGCATGATCTCGATCACCAGGGGCACGAGCGCGAGCATGATGTTGGCGCCGTCGCGCACCTGGGTGCGGTTGACCGTGCTGTTCCAGGTCGCGCCGCCATGCACGAGCTGGTTGCGCAGCACGTACAGCCGGTCGAACACGACCGACAGCACCACGTCGGCGCGCGATTCGAGAATGGCGCGCGTGGCGAGCCGGGTGCTGGCCGCCAGCGTCTCCTTCCAGCGACTGCCCGCATCGTGTTCACGCAAGGCGCGCCAGAACGGCTCGAACACGTACGGATTGCCGATCATGCTGCGGATCGCACCCGGGAATCGGCTCAGCAGCAGCGCGGCGATGCGCGCGTCCGCATCGAGCGCGAGCACGCGCGCGAAGAACGCATTGAGCTGCTCGCGCGCACTGCCCTCCAGCGCAAACTCGTTGGCGTAGGCGGCGTTGAACGCGATCCACAGGAACACGAAGCGCGCATCGGCGTCGTGGTGTTCGACCTCGGCGCGCGCGAGCCAGCTGATGGCGCGGTGCAGTCGCACCCGCGCGGGCTCGTCGAACTGCGCGCCGCGTTCGGCCAGGAGCAGCTTGAGGCGCGCGGCATGGCCGTTGGCATCCTCCGGATTCATCGCGCCTCCGGCTGGTCCCGGAGCGCCACCGCGGCAGCGGGCCGCGGCGTGCGGCGGCGACCACGCCGGTGGCCGGCGGCCGAGCGGCGACGCGCGCGCCCGCATGTAGCCGCAGCCTGTCGACCGTGCCGCCTCATGGCGCGAGCTTGCGCTTGAGCCCGCGCGCGACCGGCGCGGGCAGGTGTGGCAGCGAGCGCAACAGCCAGGGCAGCAACTTGCGCCGCGTGCCCGCGAGCGCCTCGGGGATGCGCGCATCGATGAGGTGCGGGCCGGCCTGCGAGAAGGCGTACTCGAGCGCCTTGCACAGGTCCTCGGCGCTGTCCACGCGCAGCGCATGCACGCCCATGCCCTGCGCCAGCCGCGCAAAGTCGAGCGGCGCGCCGGCGAGCTCCAACTGCGCACGGGCCTTGGGCCCGGCGCCCTGGGTACCGACCCGATCGAGTTCGACGTTGAGCACCGAATAGCTCGCGTTGTTGCAGATGATCACGGTCACGTCGAGCCGCTCGCGCGCGAGCGTCCACAACGCCTGGATCGTGTACATCGCGGCCCCGTCACCGACCAGCGCCACCACGCGCCGGCGCGGACAGGCCAGCGCCGCACCCACCGCATTGGGCAGCGCCTGCCCGATCGCGCCGCCAGTGAGCGTGAGCAGGTCGTGGCGTGGGGCGCCCTGCGTCATCACGCCGAGCATGAGGCCCGAAGTGATCGCCTCGTCGATGAGGATCGCATCCTCGGGCAGCAGGTGGCCGAGCGCCTTGCACAGCTTGGGCGCGGTGAGCGCTCCGCGTGGCCGTGCGGGGCGCAGCGGCGCCTGCAGCACGGGCGGCGTGTGCTGCGCGTCGAGCAGGCGCGCGAGCGCGGCGAGGCCGGCCGCGGCGTCCTGCGCCGGCGTGGCCAGCACGTGCACGGCGCAGCCTTGCGGCACGAGGTCGCTCGGCTTGCCCGGATAGCCGAAGAACGACACCGGTGACTTGGCCTGCACCAGCACGAGGTGCCGATAGGGCGCGAGCTGCACGCCGGCCATCTCGGCCAGATAGGCGATGCGCTCGACCGCGGGCATGCCCGCGCCGCGCTGCATCCGCGTCGGGAACACTTCGGCATACAGCTTCACGCCGCGGCGCGCGGCGATGCGCGCAGCATCGAGCAGGGCCGGCTCGCGCAGCGCCTGGCCGCCGAGCAGGAACGCGGTCGGCGCCCCGCTGCGCACCACCTCGGCGATCGCGTCGAGCGTGTCGGACGCGATGGCCGCCGGCGCCTGCCGCTCCGGCGGCGCGCTCGGCTCGCCGCCTTCGCCCCACGACACGTCGGCCGGCACGATCAAGGTAGCGACCTGCGGTGGATGCGCCTGCGCCGCGGCCAGCGCCTCGACCGCGTCGACGCACAGCGTGGCGGTGCTGCGCGCGGTGCGCACGAAGCCGGGCGAGACGTTGCGCGCGACGGTCTCGATGTCCGACTGCAGCTGCGCGTCGTACCTAGTGTGGAAGGTCGCGTGGTCGCCGACGAGGTTGAGCAGCGGCACCTGGGCGCGGCGCGCGTTGTGCAGGTTGGCCAGGCCGTTGCCCAGCCCGCAGCCCAGGTGCAACAACGTCGCGGCGGGCTTGCCGGCCATGCGCGCGTAGCCGTCGGCGGCGCCGGTGGCGACACCTTCGAACAGCGTGAGCACCGCGCGCACGCGCGGCTCGCCGTCGAGCGCGGCAACGAAGTGCATCTCGCTGGTGCCCGGGTTGGTGAAGCACAGCTCGATGCCGGCATCGGCCAGAGTGCGGATCAGTGCCTGCGCGCCATTGCCCATCGTCATGTGTCCCCCGGTTGAACCGCGCCGTGTTGCGCCGCGACCGGCCATCGATCGCCGCGTGCCAGGCCTGCCACGGTCGCGGCCGCGGGCATCAGCCGCCCGCCACGATACTGCGCGCCGCCGCGCGCGCGGTGAGGATGCAGCCGGGCAGGAAGGTGCCTTCGAGCGAGCGCTTGCCACAGGCGCCGCCGCCACCGAAACCCGCCGCCTCGCCCACGCAGTACAGGCCCGCGATCGGCGCATCGGCCGCGTCAAGCACGCGGCTGTCCAGGTCGGTGCACAGGCCGCCCAGGCTCTTGCGCGTGATCAGCCGCGCGCGCACCGCGACGAACGGACCCGCGCCCTTGCGTTGCAGCGGCGCGGGCGCGCAGGTGCGCAGGCGGTCCGGCCCCCACTGCCGCGCGTGGCGGATCAGGCGCAGCTGCGCATCGTTTTCGAGGCTGCCGCCGCGCGCGAAATTGGCATCGAAGGCGTCGACCGTGGCCTGCAGGCGCGCCGGATCGACATCGAGCGAGGCGGTGAGCTCGTTCATGCGCATGGCCAGTTCGGCGAGCGTGCCGGCGACCAGGACTTCGCGGCTTTCGCGCTGCATCTGCCGCAGCAGGCGCTCGCTGCCCAGGAGCGTGTCGGCGAGGAAGCGCAGCCACTGGCGGTCGCGGATGCGCGGGTTGTGCTCGGCGCCCGAGATCGCCAACTCACGCCGCGCGATGCGCCGGTTCATGAGCTGCCAGGTCCACGGTCGCTGCTGCGCGGCCACGCGCTGGCACAGCCAGTGCGTGTCGAAACCGGTGACCAGCGGCTCGGGTCCGATGCGCTCGCCGCGATGGTCCAGCCACAACGCCGACTTGCACGGGATCAGCGACAGGCCGTGACCGGCAAAGTGCGGATACGGATGGGCGATGCCGGCGGCGTAGTTCCACATCTCGCCCACATGGCTGAGCCGCGCGCCCAGCTGCGCCACGGCCCAGTGGTGCAGCGCCCCGTCGGCGAGCGGACTGGCGCCATTGAGCATCTGCGCCGGCAGCGGCCGGTCCGCGGGCCAGTGGGCGCGCGCCTGCGCGTGGCTGCCGTTGATGCCGCCGCTGGCGAGCACCACCACAGGCGCGTCGATGCGCGTGCGGGCGCCGCCGGCCTCGTCGCAGGCCCAGGCGCCGCACACGCGCCCATCCTGCCGCTCGAGCGCGTCGACGCGATGCCCGTGCAGGATCTGCAGGCGCCCGCCGCGATCGGCGCACCGCAGCGCGGCGATGAGCTGCCGCGTGAGCGCGAGCGAAGTACCCCACAGCACGTGGTAGCGCGGCAGCGAGTTGCCCTCGCCGTGGCGGCCGCGCTCGACCCAGTTGACCGCGGGCAGGAAGCGCAGGCCTTCGCCGACCAGCCAGTCGTACACCTGGTCGCGCGAATGCTCGACGTAGTGGCGCGCCCAGGCCAGTGGCCAGCGTTCGCGCGGATCGAGTTCGCCAAAGCGCAGCCAGTCGGCGAGCGCGCGCGCGGGCGTGTCGGGGATCCTGTTCCGTGCCTGCTGCGGCGTGCCGACCAGCGCCATGCCGCCGAACGCCCAGCGCGCGAGTCCACCGAAACGCGCCGGCGTGTCGCGATCGACCACCACCACGCGCAGGCCGCCGCGCAGCAGCTCGAGCGCGGTGACGATGCCCGCGATGCCGCCGCCGACCACGACCACGTCTGCCTGCCGTATCCCCACCGCGCCCCCAACTCCGCATGCAACGGCGAGCGCGCCCGCGACGCCGCAGCCCGCCCAGCCTAGCGCAGCGCGCGCGGCGCGCCCACCGCCACGCCGGGCCCGCGCGCATGGACGGGTGCCGCGGCGCCGGAACCGCGGATGGAACTGCTAGGCTTGGCGCCCACCTGTCGCGGAGCATGCCCATGCATCGATCCAGCCGCATCCGTCCCCTGTCAGCTGCGGCGGCAGGCGATGCCGCCGCGCGCTCCACCCGTGGCGCTGCCGCGCCGGGCGCGCGCTGCGGCAGCGGGCCGCGCCCATGGCCGTTCCATGCGGCCTGCGGGCTCGCGCTGGCGCTGGCCGCCACGGTCGCACAGGCGCAGTACCAGCAGCCGCCCGAGCCCTTGCTGGGCGTGATGCGCGCGCCGCTGCCCGCGCAGCCCTTGCCCGACCCGACCGGCACGCGCCTGCTCATCGTGCAGTTGCCGCAATATCCCTCGATCGCGACCGTCGCCGAGCCCTACCTCAAGCTCGCGGGCGTGCGCGTGGAACCGCGCGCACACACGCGCCACGACCGCTCCAACGGCTACGGCATCCGCAACTGCTTCGAGGGCTACTCGCTGGTCGAGGTGGCCAGCGGCGCGACCACGCCGGTCGAGCTGCCCGCAGGCGCCTGCCCCGACCTGCCCGCGTGGTCGCCCGACGGCAAGCGCTTCGCCTTTGCCAACACCAGCGCCGACGGCGTGGAACTGTGGCTGGGCGAGGCCGGCAGCGGTGCGCTGCGCCGCGTCGAGGGCGTGCGCCTGAATCCGATCCTCGACCAGGAACTGCAATGGCTCGGCGGCAGTGACGCGCTGCTGGTCAAGACCGTGCCCGCGAACCTCGGCCCGGCGCCGCAGCGCGCGGCGGTGCCGACCGGCCCCGAGATCAAGGATGCCACCAGCGGCGGCGGCGAAAGCAGCACCTATGAGGCGCGCGACACGCTCGCCAGCGCCGAGGACGATGCGCTGTTCGACCACTACGCCAGCGCGCAGCTGCAGGTGGTGACGGTCGCCGACGGCGGCCATCGCCCGGTCGGACCGGTCGCGGTGATCGGCGCGGTCGACGTCGCGCCCGATGGCCGCCATGTGCGCGTGAACCTGCTCAAGCGGCCGTACTCGCGCGTCACCACCTGGCAGCGATTCGGCCACGACGTGGCCGTGCTCGACCTGCGCGACGGCCGCACGCGGGTGGTCGCGAGCCTGCCGGCCGCCGAGAGCGTGCCGGTGCGCGGCGTACCGCAGGGACCGCGCGACTTCAGCTGGCGCGCCAACGCGCCAGCCACGCTGGTCTACGCCGAGGCGCTCGACGGCGGCGACTGGAAGCGCAGCGTACCTGCACGTGACCGCGTGTTCGCACTCAAGGCGCCGTTCACCGCCAAGCCGGTGGAAATCGCGCGCGTGACCCAGCGCTACGCGGGCCTGCGCTGGTTCGAGCGCGGCGCGCGCGCACTGCTGACCCAATACGACGCCAACCGCCGCTGGTACACCGTCAGCCTCATCGACGCCGACCACCCGCGCGCAAAGCCGCGCGTGCTGTGGGACCTGTCGCTCGACGAGGAATACGCCAACCCGGGCACTCCGCAGCTGCGCACGCTGGCCAATGGCGCGGCGGTGCTCGACGAGCGCGAGGGCGCGCTGCTGCTGTTCGGTGACGGCGCCTCGCCCACGGGCGAGCGTCCCTTCCTCGACCGCTACGAACTGGCCAATGGCCGCACCACGCGCCTGTTCCGTAGCGCGGCCGACGCGCACGAGCAGCCGCTCGCGCTCACCGCGCGCAACGACCGCTTCCTCACGCTGCACCAGTCGGCGCTGCTGCCGCCCAACACCTGGCTGCGCACACTCGGCGGCGCGGTCACGCCGGCCGCGGCCGGCGAGGCGGCCCACACCTCGCAGGCCACGCCGGTGACGCACCTTGCCGACCCCACGCCGCTGGTGCGCGAGGCGCGCAAGCGCATGGTCAGCTACAAGCGCAAGGATGGCGTGCCGTTGTCATTCACGCTGTACACGCCGCCCGGCTACGTCGAAGGCACGCGCCTGCCGGCGATCCTCAATGCCTATCCGCTCGACTACGCCGATCCGAGCCAGGCCGGCCAGGTGCGCGGTTCGGAGCAGACCTTCACCCAGCTGCGCAGCTACCGCCTGTTGCTGCTGGCCGGCTACGCCATCATCGACAGCGCCGCGTTCCCGATCGTGGGCGATCCCCGCAACGCTTACGACAGCTATGTCGAGCAGCTCGTGGCCAATGCCCAGGCCGCGGTCGACAAGGCGGTGGGGCTGGGCGTGGTCGACCGCAACCGCATCGGCGTCACCGGCCACAGCCATGGCGCGCTCATGACCGCGAACCTGCTCGCCCACACCGACCTGTTCCGCGCCGGCGTGGCCAGCAGCGGCGGCTACAACAAGACGCTCACGCCGTTCGGCTTCCAGAACGAGCGGCGCTCGTTCTGGGCCGCGCCCAAGGTGTACGACCAGGCCTCGGCGTTCTTCCATGCCGACCGCATCAACGAACCGCTGCTGATCGTGCACGGCAGCGACGATGCCAATCCCGGCACCGAGCCCACCCAGTCGCCACGCCTGTTCCAGGCGCTGCGCGGCCTCGGCCACCCGACCCGGCTGGTGATGCTGCCGCACGAGCCGCACTGGTATGCCGCGCGCGAATCCAACGAGCACTTCGTCGCCGAGATGCTTGCGTGGTTCGACCGCTACGTGAAGAACGCGCCCGCGCTGCCCGCGCAGGAGTGAACCTCGATGCGCGCGGCGTGCGCCGCGCGCGTGCCGGGCCGGCCACGGGCCCGATCGTGCAGGCGCCTGCGGGCAACGGCTACGACCGCGCGGCGCCGCCCGCCGCCACGCCCGCGTCGGGCGTTTCGAAGCCGTCGCGGAAGATCACGTCGCTGACGCCACTGGTCGCGGTGGCGCGGATCAGCCAGTTGCCGGGCACGCCGAACTGGGCGCTGGTCCCGAGCAGGTCGTTGGCGCCCAGATCGACGATGTCGGTCGGCGGCGTGCTCGCGGCCGCGAGCCAGGACATGCCCTGGTCGCTGGATTGGTCGAGTGCGGCCGGGAACAGTCGCGGCTTGTAGCCACCCGCGAGCGCCCACTGGTCGACGAAGCCGATGTAGAGGTCGCCGGCGCCGGCCACCGCAAAGCTGGTCGGATAGGTCTGGAACGCGCCCACCGCAGCGATCGTCACCAGGTGGTCGCTGCCGATGCGCAGCGCATTGCCGGGATCGCCATCGGCGTCGGCGTCGTGGTACACGACGAGGTTGGCCTGCAGGCCGACCAGGGTGCCGGCGGCCTGGGTCGGCCACAGGATCGAGATGCTGTCGACCGTCACTGCCTCGGCGACGTGGAAGCGGTTGAGCCACACCGCACCGGCTTGTGTCGCCGTGGGCGTGTCCGTGCCCATGCCGATGCTGTCCTCGTAGCTGCCGTCATCGAGCGCGAACACATGACTTGCCCACGGCGCGGCCGGCATCGCTGCCGCGGCGGTGCCGGCGCCACCACCGCGTGCGAGGGTGACCGGCTGCAGCCGCCAAGGCGACACGGCCGCGGCCTGCGGCTGCGCCGCGTGCGCAGCGGTCGTACCGGCCAGGCCCGAAAACAGCATCAACAGCACGGATTCCAGTGGCTTCATCGCAGACTCTCCCGGTGATTGATCCTTCCATGACCGCGTGCCGGAGCACGCCACAGGGCGCCGGGCGCAGGGCCCGTGCACGATGCGGCACGCAGCCGGCACACGGCTGCTTGGGGTGCGGTCTCGATCCCCGCTGCATCGAGGCGGGCGCAGCATAGTCGATCGGGCGAGCGCAGCGAAGCCCGCCGCCCGCACAGGGACCCGCGCCGCCGCTCACGCGCCGCCGGTCGGCGGCGTTTGGGCCTCGCGCTCGGTCACGCTGCGGTTGCGGCCGCGCTCCTTGGCCAGGTAGAGCATGCGGTCGGCACGCGAGAACAGGCTGCCAAAGCCGGAATCGCCCTCGCCCAGGCTCGCCACGCCGAGGCTGATCGTGAGCCGCGCCACCGGCTGCGCGGCCGGCGCTGGATCACTGGCGACGATGTCGCGCAGGCGCTCGGCGAGCTGGTGGGCCGCGTCGAGGCCGATCTCGGGCAGCAGCACGCAGAACTCCTCGCCGCCGGTGCGCGCGCACAGGTCTTCCTCGCGCAGCGCGGCGCGGCAGCGGCCGGCAAAATCCTGCAGGACCAGGTCGCCCACGGGATGCCCGAACACGTCGTTGATGCGCTTGAAATGGTCGATGTCGATCGCGACCAGGCTCAGCGCGTGGCCATGGCGGCGGCAGCGCGAGTATTCCTCCTCGGCCCGTTCGAAGAAGCTGCGGCGGTTGTCGAGGCCGGTGAGGATGTCGGTCTTGGCCTGCCGCCGCAGTTCTTCCTTGAGTGCATGCAGCTCGGTGATGTCGGTGCTCAGGCCGATCAGCGCGGGTTGGCCCTCGTACGCGGCCAGCGGCATCATCACGCTCCAGTAATGGCGCAGCACGCCGTCGGCATCGTGCAGCGATTCCTCGCCGGCGTGGCGCTGTCCCGAGGCGAAGATCCGCCGATCCTTGTCCCAGAAGCGGTCGGCCGCCTCCTGCGGCATCAGCTCGCTGTCGAGGCGGCCGATGACCTGCTCGGGTGTCTTGCCGAACACACGCGCGGTGGCCGGGTTGACGTACAGGAAGCGGCGGTCGGCACCCTTCATGTAGACCAGCGCGTCGACGTTGCCGAGCACGGTGTCGAGCAGTTCCTTGTGCATGCGCACCTTGTCCTCAAGGCGCTTCTTGTCGGTGATGTCATGCGAGATGCCGATCATGCCGATGATCGCACCGGCCGCATCGCGCAGCGGCTTCTTGATCGACCAGTAGGTGCGCAGTTCGCCGGTGGCGTGGATGAGGTTGCTTTCCTCGCGTGCGATCGTGTGGCCGTCCTCCAGCACGCGCCGGTCGGTTTCGCGCAGTTCGCTGTCCTCGCCGATGTCGACGAAATCGGTGAAGCGCTTGCCCACCACGCCCGCGAGCGGCTGGCCGAGCAGGTCGAGCACGAGCCGGTTGGCGTAGGTGTAGCGGCCTTCGCGGTCGGTCACGTAGACGAACGCGCCCACCTCGTCGAGCAGGAACCGGAACGCGGCGTCCTGGATCGGGATGAAGGCGGTGGCGTTCACATGCGCGTCCATGGGCCGTGCTGGATGGTCCGGACCCGGCGCAACCCGCGCCAGGCCCCGGTGCTGGATGTCACCGGCGCGAGCCTACCCCGCCACGCCCGCGCGTGGAATGGGCGCGGGTCGCCTTGGCTGCGGGCACCCGTCTGGCGGTGGCGGATCGGACATCGGCGTTGCGGCATGGTGCGGATTCACCGGCATGGCTTTGATGCTGCTGCAGCAGGTTCCGTGCCAGAGCCGGCGCTGCGGCCGTGCGTGTGGGCCGGACGGTCGGATCCGGGCCGCGGACGGCGCCTCAGGCCGGCGCCGGCCCAGCCGCATCGGCACCGAGCAGGTCGATGAGTTCGCGCGCATTGCGTACGCCCTGGTCCTCGTAGTTGTTGTTGAACACCACGTGCACGAGCGCCGCCGAGGCCGCGAGCGAGCGCAGCCGGGGCACGAACTGCGCCAGCTCCGCGCTCGGGTAGTCGTAGTTGAAGCGGTCGCTGGCCGCGGCCAGCCCGGGCCGGGTCCAGGTGTCGGCGTTGCGGCCATGCAGGCGCAGCAGTGCCAGCGCGGGCGTGGTGATCTCCCACACCGCCGGGATGCTCTGGCGGAAGCCCTGCGGCTCGTCCACGGTCACGTTGGCCAGCGCGTGGGCACGCTCGAACTCGAGCGTGGCGTCGCGCTGCGCCGGCGCGAACCACGAGGCATGGCGAAACTCCACCGCGAGCAGGTGCTGCGGCAGGCGCTCGCGCAGATGCTCCAGGTACTGGTAGTTCTCGCGCCGCGCGATGAACCACGGCGGGAACTGGAAGTGCAGCGCGCCGAGCTTGCCGGCCTCGGCCAGCGGTTGCAACGCGGTGACGAAGCGCGTCCACAATTCCTCGCGCAGCTCGCCCGGCAAGTCCTTGTAGTAGACCGTGCTGCGACCCGCGGGCAGCAGCGCCGCGAGGTCGCGCGGCAGCGCCTGGCGCGGCGTCTGGTGCTGGGTGAGCGCGCGGAACGCCTTGACGTTGAAGGTGAAGCCGGCCGGCGTGCGCTGCGCCCACAAGGCCGCGTTGCGCGCGCTGGGCAGCGCGTAGTACGAGGAATCGACCTCGACCAGCGCGAAACGGCTCGCGTAGTGGCGCAGGCGCTCCTCGGCGCTGTTGCAGCCGCGCGGATAGAAACGCTTGCAGTCGATCAGGGTCTGGTCGGTCCAGCTCGCGGTACCGACGAGGATGTTGCCCATGGCCTGGGTTCCGGCGCCATCCGGCGGCGCCGTGGCAAGGGTCGCGCAAACGCCGCGCGCGGCGCAACGCGCGCCGCGCGGAACCGTGGGCGCGCCGATGCATCCAAGCCCGCTCCCCGCTAGACTCGCTGCCCATGCCCAGCCCGCCCGTCCAGCCCAGGCCCGCCGTCCGCACGCTGCCCGCGCAGCGCGTCGCGGTCGTGGCCATGCGAGGCGCGCGATGAGCCCGCTGCGCCTGCTGCGCACGCGGCGCTGGCGTCTGCGGCTGGCCTGCCTGGCGCTGTTCGCGTTGCTGCAGCAGGTCGCGATCGGCGCGCTGGCCTGCCCGCCGCTGGAGCTGCCGGCCGCGCCCGCGCCGGCCGGCGGCCACTGCCACGAGGCACCCGCGCCGGCGGCCGATCCACAGGCCCATCCGCTGTGCGGCCAGCATTGCCAGGGCAGCCACCTCACCGCGCCCGACCTCAAACTGCCGCAGGTGCCGCCGCTGGCGCTGCCGCCGGTCGCGTTCGCACTCGATCACGTGCTGTTGCCGCAGACGCCACGGCGCGACTACCAGGACATCCCCGTGTGCCGCAGCGATCCACCGCCGGCACGGCGCTTCTGCAGCCTGCAGATCTAGACCCCGACCGCAAGTCGTGAATGCGCGCCGCCGCAGGGCTGCGCGTGCGGTATTGCGTGTGCGGAGGTCCCATGTCGATGTCTTGTTTGCAATCCACGTGCCGCGTGGCATGCGCCGCGCTCGGCGCGCTCGTGATGGGTACGCTGGCGGCGCCGGCGCTGCGGGCGCAGGAACTGTCCTTCAACGCCGCGCTCGAGCGCGCGCAGCAGGTCGCGCCCGGCCTGCAGGCTCGCGCGGCGCAGCTGGTGGCGGCCCACGAGGACGCCGCGCGGGCCACGGCCCTGCCCGACCCGCGCCTGCTGCTGGGCCTGTCCAACGTGCCGGTCGAGGGCGCGCACGCGTTCGACCTGCGCGTCGACGACATGACCATGAAGCAGGTCGGTCTCATGCAGGAAATCCCCGCCCGCGCCAAGCGCGAGGCGCGGGCGGCGCTGGCCGCGAGCCGCATCGACGCCGCGCAAGCCGAGCAGGCCGCGACCCGGCTGCGCGTGCGCGAGGCCACCGCGCAGGCGTGGATCGCACTGTGGGCGGCGCAGGCCATGCTCGACGCGCTCGACGCGCAGCGCGAGCAGGCGCAGCTCGCGGCCGAGCTGGCCAAGGCGCGCCTTGCCGGCGGCGGCGGCAGCGCAGTCGATGCGCTCGCGGCGCAGGCCGCGATGCTCGACCTGGACAACCGTCGCGACATCGCGCAAGGCCAGGTCGAGGCCGCGCGCGCGGCGCTCGCGCGCTGGCTCGATGTCGAGCCCGGCACGCTGCACGCCGCGGGCGAGCCGCCGGACTTCGGCACGCTGCCCGTGGCCGAAGCGCAGTTGTTCGCGCAGCTGGACCGGCACGCCGCGCTGCTGCCATGGCAGGCGCGCAGCGAGCTCGCGCAGGCCGCGGTCGATGCCGCGGTCGCCGAAAAGCGCCCCGACTGGAGCATCGAGGCAAGCTACGGCCAGCGCTCGCGCAGCCCGCGCGGGATGCCGCGCGAGGACATGCTCATGGTCGAGGTCGCGGTCGGCCTGCCGCTGTTCACGCGCAACCGGCAGGACCGCGACATCGCGGCGCGGCGCGCCGATCTCGCCGCGGTCGAGGCCGAGCATGAGGACGCACGCCGCGCGCAGCTGGATGCGCTGCGCCAGGCGCTCGCGCAATGGCACGCGCTGCAGCGGCTGGTCGAGCGCAAGCAGGCACAGCTGCTGCCGCTCGCGCACGACCGCAGCCAAACCGCGCTGGCCGCCTACCGCGGTGGCGGCGCGCTGCAGCCGTGGCTCGACGCGCGCCGCGATGAACTCGACCTGCACATCGACCATGCCACCCATCTGGGCGAACTCGGCCGTGCCTGGGCCGCGCTCGCCTTCCTGCTGCCCGCGGCGGAGGCCCAGCCATGAAGCATCTCCCGTCCCTCAGTTCCACACGCCTGGCCACATACGGCGCGCTCGTGCTGGCCGCGCTCGCAGCGGGTTGGTTGCAGGCGCAACCGGACCGCGCCACCAGCATGCGGCCGGCCACGCACGATCACACGCAGCACGCGCCGCCCACGAGCACCGACCCGCACGCTGGACACGCGATGCCCGCGCCCGCGCCGGCCGATCCGCACGCGGGACACGCGATGCCAGCGCCCGCGCCGGCCGATCCGCACGCGGGACACGCGATGCCAGCGCCCACGCCCGCCGATCCGCACGCGGGACACGCGATGCCAGCGCCAGCGCCCGCCGATCCGCACGCGGGACACGCGATGCCAGCGCCCGCGCCCGCCGATCCGCACGCGGGACACGCGATGCCCGCGCCCACGCCGGCCGATCCGTACGCGGGCCACGGTACGCACGCGCCGCCGCCCGCTTCCGCGGCTGGCGGCGAGCGCAAGGTGCTGTACTGGTACGACCCGATGGTGCCGGACCAGCATTTCGACAGGCCCGGCAAGTCGCCGTTCATGGACATGCAACTGGTGCCGCGCTACGCCGACGAGGTCGCTGGCAGCGGTGTGCGCATCGACCCGGGCGTGCAGCACAACCTGGGCATCCGCACCGCTGCCGTCGAACTGGGCACGCTCACGCGCAGCCTGCGCGTGCCCGGCACGCTGGGCTGGAGCCTGCGCGATGAGACGATCGTGAGCGCGCGCGTGGACGGCATCGTGAGCGAGCTGTACGTGAAGACACCATTCCAGGCGGTCGCACGCGGCGAGCGCTTGCTCGCACTGCTGTCGCCCGAACTCAACAGCGCGCGCGCCGAGGCGCAGGCACTGGCCGGCGCGCAGTCGGCGGCCGCTCGCGAACTGCGCGCAGCCGCGCAGCAACGCCTGCGCGTGCTCGGCGCCGCCGGCGGCGGCGGTGCGCGCGGC
>QUBV01000101.1 GCA_014338185.1 Lysobacterales bacterium
CCCTGCCGCCATGGCCACCTCGCTGGCCGCGCGTGCGTGCGCGCGTGCGCGCGGAGCCGCGGCCACGCCGGTGCGCGCCACCACGCCCGTCCCTTCCCGCGCCGGCGCCAAGGTCGTCGCGCCGCGCATCCCCGTACCCGATTCGAGGATTCCATGAACCCGCATTCCACCCCCGCATCCATCCGCACGCGCATCCAGTGCGTGGTGCCACCGATGCGCGACCCGCGCGCGTGCAGCCGCGCCCCATCCAGCTCCCACTGCGCGCGTGCCCTGCGCCGCCGCGCGCTGAGCACGGCGCTCGCGCTGCTCGCGCTCGCACCCGCGCACGCCAGCGAGCAGCGCCCCGTCACGCTCGATCCGATCGTCGTCACCGAGTCGCCGCCGGCCACGCCGCTCACGGTGGAGATCGATCCCAAGGCGCCACGCCAGCCCGTGCCTGCGAGCGACGGCGCCGACCTGCTCAAGTCGGTGAGCGGCTTCAGCGTGATCCGCAAGGGCGGCAGCAACGGCGATGCCATGCTGCGCGGCATGGCCGGCTCACGTCTGGGCCTGTCGATCGACGGCGGCCAGCTCGCCGGCGGCTGTCCCTCGCGCATGGACCCGGCCACCGCCTACATCGCGCCCGCGCTGTTCGACCGCGTCACCATCATCAAGGGACCACAGAGCGTGCGCCATGGTCCGGGCAACTCGGCCGGCACCGTGCTGTTCGAGCGCGACGTGCCGCGCTACGAGGTGCCCACCTTCGCCGCCGAGGGCGACCTGCTGCTGGGCAGTCACGCGCGCGCCGACCAGAGCCTGGATCTGCGCGCGGGCAACGCGCACGGCTACTTCGGCCTCGCGCTCGACCACACCCGCGCCGGCGACTACGCCGACGGCGACGGCGCACGCGTGCACTCGGCCTGGGACCGCTGGAGCGCCGATGCACGCCTGGGCTGGACCCCGGGCGAGCGCACGCGCATCGAACTGGGACTGGGCAAGGGCGATGGCCAGGCCGCCTACGCCTTCAGCGGCATGGACGGCGCGCAGTTCCTGCGCGAGAGCGTGAGCCTGGGCATCGACCATGAGACCCGGGCCGGCGCGCTGCGCTCGATCGCGGCCAACCTGTATGCCAACGATGCCGACCACGTGATGGACAACTACAGCCTGCGCGAGCCCGACCCGCACGGCCCGATGCCGATGCCGATGGCCAGCAACGTCGCGCGCCGCACCCACGGCGGCCGGATCGAAACCACCTGGCAATGGCACGCGGTACTGGAACTGCAGGCCGGCATCGACGGCTCGGCCAACACCCACAGCGCACGCATGGGCGGCCCGCCCGGCAGCATGGCCGGCGACTGGCGCGCCAAGCCGCGCCTGCGCGATGCGCGCTTCAGCCAGGTCGGCGCATTCGGCGAACTCGGCTGGACGCTCGACGCACGCCGGCGCCTCGTCGCCGGCGCGCGGCTGGACCGCCATGCGGTGGACGCGTGGCGCCTCGATGCCGCGCCGATGACCGGCCACGGCCCGCCGCCCATGGGCACGACGCCGCTGCTCAGCGCGCGGCGCGAGCAATGGCTGCCCAGCGGCTTCCTGCGCTGGGAGCAGGCGGTGGGCAGCGACGGCATGCTGCAGCTCGGGCTCGGCCAGGTGCGGCGCTTTCCCGACTACTGGGAACTGTTCGGCCGCTACGCGACGCACGACGTGGCGTCGTTCCGCGCGCTCGCGCCCGAGCGCACCAGCCAGCTCGACTTCGGCCTGACCCGGCGCGGCGCGCGCGTGGATGGCTGGCTGTCGGCCTACGCGGGCGTGGTGCGCGACTTCATCCTCATCGAGCGCGGCGCCGGCATGCAGCCGCACAGCCGTGCGCGCAACGTCGACGCGCGCATCGCCGGCGGCGAGGCCGGCCTCAAGTGGCGCATCGGCGGCCATTGGAGCAGCGATGCAAGCCTGGCCTGGTCCTGGGGCGAGAACCGCAGCCAGCAGCGCCCGCTGCCGCAGATGCCACCGCTGGAAGCACGCATCGGCCTGCTGCGCGACAACGGCCGCTGGTCGCTGGGCGCACTCGCGCGCGTGGTCGCCGCGCAGCACCGCGTCGCGATCGGCAGCGGCAACATCGTCGGCCAGGACCTCGGCCCGAGCGCGGGCTTTGCCGTGCTCTCGCTCAACGGTGGCGTGCGCCTGGGCGAGCGCACGCAACTGGCCTTCGGCATCGACAACCTGTTCGACCGCGGCTACGCCGAGCACGTCAACGCCGCCAGCGTGGAACTGGCCGGTTACGTCAACACCCTGCGCGTCAACGAACCCGGCCGCAGCGCCTGGCTGCAACTGCGCATGAAGTTGTGAGGGCTTGCGGCCTGCAGGCCAAGGCCCCGCGCGCGCGACCGCATGCGGAGCAGGCACGCCCGTGCCTGCTCCGCGCCTGTGGCGGGTGGCGACCGCCGCGGCTGCGGCAGGCGCCGCCTGTCACGCAGCGCGCGCATCACGCGCAGACCAGGTCGCGTCGGTCGCGGGCGGGTCACTCCGCGGCCAGGTGCAGGCGCGGATGCGGTTCGCGCGCGACGAACTCGCGCTGCACGTGGGCGAGCAGGTCGCGCTGGCTGCCGAAGGGCAGCTCGCGCATCGCGCGCGCGAGCGTGACCCAGCGCAGCGCCGAATGCTCGCGGTTGAGCCGCACCGGCGCGTCGGCAGCCACGCGTGCGACGAACGCGGGCACGATCTGGATGCAGGCGCTGGCGGGGTCGTAGTACTGCTCGCAGAAGCTGGTTGCGTACAGCGCCTCGGCGACGAGGCCGGTTTCCTCGGCCAGTTCGCGGCGTGCGGCCTGCGCACCGGTTTCGCCGGGCTCGATGTGCCCGGCGACATAGCTCCACACGCCATCGAGCCAGGTCGAGTGGCGGCGCAGCACGAGCATGCGCGTGCGCGTGCCGCGGCCGCGCAGGACCACGATCGACACCATGCTGCAACGTACCGGCAATTCGGCCACGGCGAATCCGCCTTCAGCTCACCGGCCGATTGTGGCACGCGCGCCGCGCGCGGGCCGCGCGCGTCAGGCGAACACCTCGTCGAGCCAGTCCATCGACACCGCGGCCGACAGCGCGAGGTTGCCCGACTGGCAGTGGCCTTCGGCGCCACCCTCAGGCCCGAACAGGTGGCCGCTGGCGCCGGGCACGCTGGCGAGGAAGCGCTGGTACTGCGCCAGCGGCTCGCCGCCCTCGCCCGCGCCGGCCAGCGCGAGCGCGGCGCAGCGCAGGCCCGCGAGCTGCGCATCCTCGACGCGGAAGTCGCGCAGCCGCTGATAGGTGGCCTTGAAGCTGTCGCGGCCGATGCGCAGCATGAGGTTGCGCGACATCTGCCGGGTCTGCGGCGGCATCACGCTGTCGGGAATGTGGTCGAGGTCGGCGCTGGCGAAATCGTCGGCGTCGGGCATCTGCGCCGGATCGAAGCCGGCGAACGAGGCCATGTAGGCATGCAGGTCGAGGATCGGTGAATTGGGAATGAGGGCGCGGATGCGCGGCTCGTGCACCGCGATGCGCGTGGCGAAGTAGCCGCCGAAGCTGATGCCCATGAGCGCGATGCGCCCGGGATCGGTGTGCGAGCGCGTGAGCAGGTGCTCGACCGCGGGCGTGCCGACGCGCTCGAACTCGGGAATGAAGTGCATCGAGTCGTGGAAGCGCAGTGTGTCCATCTGGCCCGGGCCGGTGAACAGCAGCACGCGGTAGCCGCGTTCGAGCGCGGCGCGGCCATAGTTGATGTAGGTCTCCTCCAGCGTGCCGTCGTAGCCGCTCACGATCATGAGCGTCTTGCCGGGGCCTTCGGCATGGCGCGGGCGCAGGTAGTAGGCCGGCAGCGGCTTGCCCTCGCAGGCGAGGTCGAGCGCCTCGCAGGCGAACTCGCCCACGCGCATCGCGGCGAGGAAGCAGGCGCGGCTGGCCAGTCCGAACTCGCGGTGGCGCGGGTCGCTGACCGCGCTGTAGTACTCGGCAGCGCGCCAGCTGTTGCAGGCCACCAGCCAACCATCGTGCGCGCTCACCGCGTGGCCACGCGCGGCGCGACGCTCGGCATCGGCCTGCTGGCGCGTGGCATCGGCCGCGAATTGCGTGACCCAGCTCTCGGGCACGCCGCTTTGGATGCGCCGCGCCAGCTCCAGGCATTCGCCGATCGAGGCACCGCCATAGCGCGTGGCACCGAGCTGGCGGATGAGCTGGTATTCCATCTCGACGTCGGCGAAGCCGGCCACGCGCATGCGGCCGCGTTCAAGCGTATCGGTCATGGTGGTGTCCCCGTGGTTGGGTCAGGCGCGGCCACAGGCGCGCGCGGCGGCCACAGCGGCCTGTCGCAACGATAGGGGCTGCCGGCGACCGGTGACGCTGATTCAGGTCAAGCGCGCGCGTTCGCGGGCGCGGCGCAGGATGCGGGCCGCCGGCCATCCCGCGCCGCGACGGCGCGCCCGCGCACCCCGATGCTGGGCCGGTCTCGATGCGCGGGTCCGGCCGGCTTCGCTGCCACCCAGGCT
>QUBV01000033.1 GCA_014338185.1 Lysobacterales bacterium
CGCATGCTCCCGTGGTGCCGGATTCCATCCATGGAGCGCGCGCCCGTTCGCCCTCCATGGCTCACCCGCGCCCGCCCCGGCGGGCGGGCGCGACCCCATGCCGCCACGCGCCGCCCGCTGCGATCAACTGTGCGCATCGAGCACCAGCGGCACCAGTCGCGGCGGGATGCGGTGCTCGGACGCAGGCGCGAGCTGCGCGCCCAGCGCCAGCGCGCGCGGATCGAGCTGCGGCGCGATCTCGCGCCGGAAGCGCGCCACCAGCGCGTCCTCGCTCCACTCCGCGCGCGCGGCCAACGCGGCGAATGCGGCGCGTGATTCGGCGCCCTCGCCGACGCACTCGAACGGCTTGTGGTCGCGATATTCGATCAGTGCATCGAAACCGGGTGCGAGCGATTCGTCGTCGAGCAGGTTGCGGCCGAAGATCGCCAGCAGGCGCGGCTTGGGCATGAACGGCGCCAGCGCGAGGAACACGAAATGGCATTTCGGGCATTGCCCGCACCAGCGATCGGCGGGTCGCGGGCCGAGGATGCGGAAATTGCGGTTGCAGCTGGAGAACACCGCGTCATAGACCGTGCTGCGCGCAAAGCGCTGCGCCACCGCCAGCTCCGACAGCGGCCGCAGCAGCGAGTAGTAGTGCAGCTGCGGATCGATCCGCGTCGCCACCCAGTGGCCAAACCCGCGCTCGAACTCCCAACCCTTGCTCCACTGGTGGTTGACCTGCTGGCCGTCGTATTCGAGCGTGGCGCTCGACGCCGAGCGTTCGTTGGAGAAGGCGATCGCATCGAAGCCATACAGCACCGCGGCCAGCACGAGGATGGCCGAGTTGATCGCGGTGACCGGGATGTGGCCGTTCCACGCGCCGGCCTTGTTGTACTCGAACAACAGCGGCGACAGTTCGCGACCGATGTTGAGCAGCGGCAATCCGGTGCGCGCCGCACAGGCCTCGATCAGCGCCGAACGGCCGATCCACACCGCGGTGGCGGGCTCGCCGGCATTGCGCAGGATTTCCACGCTGACCAGCGAATCCTTGCCGCCGCCGAGCGGCACGAGCGTGCGCCGGCTGCCGGGGGCGGCTGCGGACGCGAGCACCGGCGGCGCGGGCGTGCCCGCGGCGGGGAACGCGATGCGGCCGCGCAGGTCGAGCCGGTTGTGGAACGCGAACTCGCCCAGACCGTGCAGGTAGAGCGCGTCGAGGAAGGTCGCGGCCGCCGCGTCGAGCGTGGTCGATTCGACGCGGATCTGGTCGGGCACCCCGGCCTTGTAGTAGCTGATGCCGGCGATCAGGTGCAGCAGGTCGAGTGCGGCCTCGAACGCGGCCCGGCGTTCGGGCGCCAGCGGCGGCGGCTCGGGGAAGCGGAGGGTCTCGACCAGTTCGGGACCGTCATCGAACGCGTACACGAGGCGCACCACGCCGTCGGCGTATTCACGCCGCACGAAGCGGAAGCTGCGCGCACTGCGCGGGTCGGCGGCGAGGGTCATGGCAGCAGGCCCCGTCGCGCGCATGCATGCGGTTGCGCGGCGGCGCGCCGTGCAGCACGGCGGCGCGCCCTTGGGTCCACCCTCGTCACGTTCAAATCACCGTCTCCGGCGCCGGCTCGCGCAGATTGTAATGCGAGGCCATCACCGCGCCGTACGCACCGGCCTGGGCGATGAGCAGGACATCGCCTTCGCTGCACGGCGGCAGGCGCCGGTTGGCGCCGAGCACGTCACCGCTTTCGCAGATCGGCCCGACCACCTGCACCATCTGCGCGGCCGGCTCGTCGATGCGGCTGAGGTTGACGATTTCGTGCCAGGCGTCGTACAGCGCCGGCCGCAGCAGGCTGTTCATGCCGGCGTCGACGCCGACGTAGTGCACGCGGCCCTTGCGCTTGGCCTGGGTGACGCGCGCGAGCAGCACGCCCGCGTCGGCCACGAGATAGCGCCCCGGTTCCATCCACAGCGCGAACTGCGGATAGGCCGCCTTGACCTCGGCCAGCGCCGCCGCGAGCGCGGCCAGGTCGAGTGCGCTCTCGTCGCTGCGCGAGGGCACGCCCAGCCCGCCGCCGATGTCGAGTGATTCGATGCGGTCGAAGCGTTCGGCCAGGCTCGCCAGCTGCGCGTACACCGCGCGCCAGTGGCCGGCATCGAGGATGCCCGAGCCCAGGTGCGCGTGCAGGCCGACGATGCGCGCATCGACACGGCGGGCGAGCGCGCGGAACTCCTCGACCTGGTCCAGCGCCACGCCGAACTTGGAGCCGGCGCCACCGGTCTTGACCTTGTCGTGGTGGCCGCGCCCGACGCCCAGGTCCACGCGCAGGTGGATCGGCCGGCCCGCAAACAGTTCGCCCCAGTGCTCGAGCGGATGCAGCGCGTCGAGCGTGACCTGCACGCCGGCCGCGAGCGCGGCGGCATACTCGGCGCGCGGGGCGAAGTTGGGCGTGAACAGGATGCGCTCGGCCGCGAGCTGCGGCAACGTCGCGCGCACCGCATCGATCTCGGCCAGCGACACGCACTCGAAGGCAAAGCCCTCGGCATGCAGCGTGCGCAGGATGTCCGGATGCGGGTTGGCCTTGAGCGCGTAGTGCCAGCGATCGACCAGCGTGCCCGGATGCGCCGGATCGGCCGCGCCGATCCGGCTGAGCGCGCGCGCATTGGCGCGCACCGCGTCCAGGCAATACACATAGCGCGGCGACTGTTCGGCGCCCAGCGCGAGCAGACGCTCGCGTTCGCGCCGCCACCAGGTCGGCGCCGGCGGCGTGGCGCCGCCGGCCTCCAGCTCGCGCCAGCTCGACCCGAACACCGCGCCATCCTCGGCGCGCAGTGCGTCGGCACGGATGAGCAGCGCATGCAGGCGCGGGATGAGCTCGTCGGCGAGCGACTCGTCGATCACGAAGGTGAGGTTGAGGTTGTTGGACGACTGGCTGATGAGGTGCACGTCGATCGCGCCGAATTCGGCCAGCACGCCCGACAGCCGCTGCAACAGCGCGCGCATGCCGCGCCCGACCAGCGTGATCGCCGCGCACGGCGCCATCACCTTGACCCGGCACACCTTGGCCAAGTCGGCGGCCAGCGCCGACAGCACGTCGGAATTGACCAGGTTCTCGCTCGGATCGAGCGACACCGTGACGTTGGTCTCGGCCGAACCGATCAGGTCGACCGACAGGCCATGCCGCTTGAACGCGCTGAACACGTCGGCGAGGAAGCCGACCTGCTGCCACATGCCGACCGTTTCCATCGAGATCAGCGTGACGCCCTTGCGCGCGCTGATCGCCTTGACGCAGGGCGCGGCGTCGCTGCCCGTGGCGCGGATCCGGGTGCCGGCGAAGTCCGGGCGGTTGGTGTCCTTGATCGCGAGCGGCACGTCGGCGCGGCGCAGCGGCCCGAGCGAGCGCGGATGCAGCACCTTGGCGCCCGTGGTCGCGATCTCCTGCGCTTCCTGATAGTCGAGCAGCGCCAGCAGCCGCGCCTGCGGCACCAGCCGCGGATTGGCGCTGAACATGCCCGGCACGTCGGTCCAGATCTCCACCATGCGGGCGCGCAGCATCGCGCCGAAGTATCCGGCCGAGGTGTCCGAGCCGCCACGTCCGAGCAGCACGGTGCGGCCCTCGTCGTCGCGCGCGATGAAGCCCTGCGTGATGAACACCTCGCCGCGCGCGGCCAGCGCGGCTTCGAACGCGGGATCGGGCGCGGCCGGCACCGTCGCCGACAGCATGCGGTTCCACGCGCCCTGGTTGGCCAGCGGCTGCGCCAGCAGGTGCTCGCGCGCGTCCAGCCACTGCGTGCCGGGCAGCCCCTGGGTGGCCAGGAACGCCGCACCGAGCGTGCTCGACAGCAACTCGCCCAGCGCGAACACCTGCGCCTGCCACTCCAGCGCGTGGCCGGCGCGGCGCGGATCGGCGATGAGCCGGTCCAGCTGCGCGAGCAGCGGCGCGAGCAACTGCGGCTGCGCCAGCTCCATGTCGGCCACCAGCGCGGCGTGGCGGCGCACGATCTCGGCCTGCGCCACGCGCGCGAGAGCTTCGTCGTGCCCGCTCTCGGTGATGCGTTTGAGCAGGTCGGTCACTCCGGACAGCGCCGAGACCACGATCAGCACGCGCTGCCCGCGCGCATGATGCGCGGCGGCAATGCGGGCGATGTTCTCCCAGCGCGGACGCGTGGACACACTGGTGCCGCCAAACTTGGCGACGATCCAGGCCCTGTGCGCAGCGGGCGTGACGGAGTTCAAGGAGGATTCCCTGCAGGATGGGCGACCGGGCATTTTTTCGTGCAGCGCAGCAGAACGCAACCGGCGCGCTTATGCCGTCGCGGCATGGCGCGCGGGGCGCTTGCCGCGGCATGCGCGGATTGCAGCACAATCGGCGCTGCCGTGTCCGCACCAGTGGCAACTTATGCACGATCCTCATGTCAGCACCCGCACCCGGCCGTTCGCGCAGGTCGACGTGTTCACCACGCGCGCCGGCTATGGCAATCCGGTCGCGGTGGTGTTCGATGCCGACTCGCTCGACAGCGCCTCGATGCAGCGTCTCGCCCACTGGACCCACCTGTCGGAAACCACCTTCGTGCTCGCGCCGACCACGGCGCAGGCGGATTTCCGCGTGCGCATCTTCACCCCACGCCAGGAACTGCCATTCGCCGGCCATCCCACCGTCGGCGCCACCCACGCACTGCTGCAGGCACGCAGCGAGCTCGGCGCGCGCAGCGCGCTCACGCTCGAATGCGCCGCGGGCCTGCTGCCGGTGCGGATCGAGCACACCCCGGGGCGCAGCATCTTCGTGCAGGCTCCGCCCGCGCGCACCGAGCCCTGCCGCACGCGCCTGGATGCGCTCACCGCGGCGCTGGGCAGCGAGGCGTGCACGGCGCCCGCGCCCTGTCTCGTCGACGTGGGTGCGCGCTGGCTCGTGGCGCAGCTCGCGCTGCCCGCACAGGTGCGCGCACTGCGCCCGGACCTGGCCGCCGTCGCGGCCCTGACCACGCGCGAGCGCGACGCGGTGGGCCTGTGCGTGTTCGCGCGCGAACCCGCGGGCAGCGCCTGCGCGATCGTGGTGCGCGCGTTCTGCCCCGCCGACGGCATCGACGAGGACCCGGTCACGGGCAGCGCCAACGCCGCGATCGCGGCGTTCTTGCGCGACAGCGGCCAGCTGACCGCGCTCGGCGCGCATTACCGCGCGAGCCAGGGCCGCGAGCTCGGTCGCGATGGCGTGGTCGAGGTGCGCGTGGACGCGGCTGCCGGCAGCATCGCGATCGGCGGCGCCTGCGTGACCTGCATCCGCGGCAGCATCACCCTGCCCGCATGAGCGGCCGCGCCGCCACCCGGCCGCACCCAAGCGTGCTTGCCACGGCGTCCCCTGCCACCGGTGCCGCGCGCGCGCTGCGCCCGCAGCGGCCAGCGCAGCCGTCACGTGCGGTCGCCCTGCGATCGCCCGGCACACACGTGCGGAGGCCGCGATGAGTCCATCCCGCGGCGGCTACGCGCGCCGGCTCGGCACCTGGGACGCCGCGATGGTGGTGGTCGGTGGCGTGATCGGCTCGGGCATCTTCCTCACGCCGGCCGCGATCGCGCGTGCCACCACGTCGGCGGGCGAGTTGCTGCTGGCCTGGGCGCTCGGTGGCGCGATCGCGCTGGTCGGCGCGCTGTGCTACGCCGAACTGGGTTCGCGCCGGCCCAACGCGGGCGGCGGCTATCTGTACCTGCGCGAGGCGTTCGGCCTCGTGGTCGCGTTCATGTACGGCTGGAACCTGCTCGTGGTCAACCATTCCGGCGCACTGGCCGCGGTCGCCACCGTGTTTGTCGAATACGCCGCCGCGGCCGCCGGCATCCGCGTCGCCAACAGCGGACCGTGGGCGGTCGCCACGCTGGTGTTCCTCGCCGGCGTCAACTGGTTCGGCATCCGCGCCGGCTCGCTCGCGCAGAACATCCTCACCGTGCTCAAGCTCGCCGCGGTGGCGCTGCTCATCGCGGTCGGACTGGGCGCGGGCGGCGCGCCCGCGCCGGTCGCGCCCGCGCGCGCACCCAGCGCGCTGGCGTTCATCGGCGCGCTCATGCCGGTGCTGTTCTCCTACGGCGGCTGGTACTACGTCAACGACATCGCCGGCGAACTGCGCGAGCCGCAGCGCACGCTGCCGCGCGCGCTGGTGCTGGGCATGCTGCTGGTGGCGGCGTGCTACCTGCTGGTCAACCTCGCCTATCTCGCCGTGCTTGGCCATGGCGGGCTCGCCGCGAGCCAAGCGCCCGCGGCCGACCTCATGCGCCAGGTGCTGGGCGAGCCGGGCGCGCGCGTGATCGCGGCCGGCATCGCGATCTCCACCCTCGGCTTCTGCAACATCGCAATGATCGGCGCCGCGCGCGTGTTCCAGGTCATGGGCGCCGATGGCGTGTTCTTCCGCGTCGCCGCGCGCCTGCACCCGCGCTGGCGCTCGCCCAACGTCGCACTCGCGCTGCTTGCGGTCTGGGCCTGCGTGCTCGCGCTCAGCGGCAGCTTCGACCAGCTGCTCAACTATTCCACCGTGGGCGACTGGCTCGGCATGGCCGCGGTGATCGCCACGCTGTTCTGGTACCGGCGCCGGCGCGCGCAGGAGCCGGCGCCGTTCCGCGCGCCGTGGTATCCGCTGCTGCCGCTGCTGTTCCTCGCGGTGGTGCTGTGGGTGGTGGCCGTGACGGTCTGGCAGCGCCCGGCCGATGCCGGCATCGGCGCGCTCATCACCCTGGCCGGCCTGCCCGTGTACTGGCTGTGGCGGCGCGGCGCCCGCGCGCGCTAGCACGCCGCCCGCGCGGTGCCGGCACCCGTCCTGCCCTCGCCGCACACGATGCGCAATGCGACAATGCGCCGATGCCCAAGTCCACCCAACCGCCCGCCGCCACGCCCGCCGCGCGCGTGCAGCCTCCCGCGCCGCTGGCGATCAGCATCAACGGCAAACCCTACTTCCACGACGGCGACCCGGCGATGCCGCTGCTGTGGTTCCTGCGCGACCGCCTGCGCCTGACCGGCACCAAGTACGGCTGTGATGACGGCGGCTGCGGCGCCTGCAGCGTACTGGTCGACGGCAAGCTCGCGCGCGCCTGCGCCGTGCCGATGAGCGCGGCCGCCACGCACCAGGTCACCACGATCGAGGGCCTGGCCGGCGACACGCTGCACCCGGTGCAGCAGGCGTGGATCGAGCACGATGCGATCCAGTGCGGCTATTGCCAGGCGGGCCAGATCATGGCCGCGGTCGACCTGCTCCGGCGCAAGCCGCGCCCGGGTGAGGACGACATCGCCGCGATCGGCAATCTGTGCCGCTGCGGCAGCCAGCCGCAGGTGCGGCGCGCGATCGCGCGCGCGGCCGAGCTGCTGCGCGGTGAACGCAAGTGAGCACCGGCATCGACCACGGCCGGCGCCGCCTGTTGCGCATCGGCCTCACCGCGACCGGCGCGCTGCTGGTGGCGCCCTGCGCGTGGGCCGATCCCACGCCCAACGTGCCGCCCGAACTGCTCGGCGACGATCTCACCGCGCTCGGCCCGTTCGTGCGCATCGAGCGCGACAGCCGCGTGGTGATCGGCGCGCCCGCATGCGAGGTGGGCCAGGGCGTGTTCACCGAGCTGCCGATGCTGGTGGCCGAGGAACTCGACGTCGACTGGGCACGCGTGCGCGTGGTGCAGCTGCCCTACGGCTACGTCGCGGCCGACGGCGGCGGCGATGCCACGCTGTATGGCGCGCAGGGCCCCGCGGCGACGCTGCCGGCCGCGCTCGCGCAGCTGCGCCAGGCCGGCGCCAGCGCACGCTGGCTGCTGCTGCAGGCCGCCGCGCGCGAATGGAACCTGCCCCCCGAACAGTTGCGCACCGAGGCCGGCACCGTGGTGGCGGGCGACGGCCGCACGCTCAGCTACGGTGCGCTGGTGCGCAGCGCGGCCACGTTCACGCCGCCGGCGCAGCTGCCGCTCAAGGCCGCCAGCGCCTACACGCGCGTGGGCCAGCCCACGTCCACGGCCGATGCGCAGGCGATCGTGACCGGTGCGCGCGTGTACGGCATCGACACCTACGGCCCCGACGCGCTGGTCGCGGTGATCGCACGCTGCCCGCACCTCGGCGGCAGCCTGGCCCGGTTCGACGACAGCGCCGCGCGCAAGATCGCGGGCGTGGTCGAGGTACTGGAACTGCCCGGTGCCGACGCCGCGGCGGCGGCGACGGGCGTGGTGGTGCTGGCGCGCCACACCTGGGCCGCGCTGCAGGGTCGCGCCGCACTCGTGCTCGAGTGGCAGGTGCCCGCTGACGCCGCCGCCACCAGCAGCAGCGCGCTGCGCGCGAGCGCGCATGCCGCACTCGATGGCGCCGGCCCGGGCATCGTGGTGCGCAAGGACGGCGATGCCGCGCGCCAGCGCCGGCGGCCGGCGCGCCACCGCATCGAGGCGCGTTACGAACTGCCACTGCTCGCCCATGCGCTGATGGAGCCGCTCAATGCGCTGGTCGAGCTCAAGCAGGACGGCGCGCGCGTGGTCGCGGCGCTGCAGGATCCCGATGGCGCCTCGCGCCTGGTCGCGCGCCTCACCGGCCTGCAGCGCAAGGACATCGCCATCGAGCTGCCGCGCGGCGGCGGCGGCTTCGGGCGTCGGCTCGACCACGACGCGCTCACCGAGGCGGTGCTGGTGGCCAAGGCCGCGGGCAAGCCGATCAAGCTCATGTGGACGCGCGGGGACGACCTGCAGCACGACCGCTATCGCCCGTTTGCCGTGCACTGGCTGGCCGCCTCGCTCGACGACCACAAGCGCATCACCGCCTGGACCCACCACTGCGCGGCGACGCCGCTGGACCCGGCCACGCCCAATGCGGGATTGCTCGGCGCGGGTGACTTTCCCGCGGGCCATGTCGCCCATCTCGAACAGGTGTTCCACCCGCTGGCCACGCGCGTGCCGCTCGCCGGCGGTCCCTGGCTCGATGCGCTGCGCGCGTTCGCGGTGCAATGCTTCATCGACGAACTCGCGGTGGTGTCGCGCCAGGACCCGCTCAGGTTCCGGCTCGCGATGCTGGAAGCCACGCCGCCGCCCGCAGGCACCGACGCGGACGCCAGCGCGCGCCTGGCCCGCGTGCTGCGCGAATGCGCCGCGCGCATCGACTGGAGCACGCCGCGCAGCGGTGGCCAGGGCCTGGGCATCGCCTGCCATGCGCTGCCGGGCGGCTGCTTCGCCCACGCGTTCGAGGTGTCGGTCGACGACGGCCAGCTGCACATCCAGCGCGCGGTGTGCGTGGCCGACATCGGCCGCGTCATCAATCCACTCAACACCACGCAACAGCTCGCGGGCGCCACGCTCGACGGCATCGCCGCCACGCTGCAACAGGCCATCACGTTCAAGGATGCGCGCGTGCAGCAGCGCGGCCTCGCCGACTATCCGCTGCCCCGCCTCGGCCTGTCGCCGCGCACGACCCAGGTGCACGTGATCGCCTCGGACCAGGCCGCGATCGACCCCGCGTGGGCGATCGCGAGCGCCGGCCCCGCCCTCGCCAACGCGGTGTACGCCGCCACCACCGTGCGCGTGCGCAAGCTGCCGCTGCTGCCGGAGCTGATGCGGATGCTGTAGGCGCCACCCATCGGCGTGGGCCGTTGCCTCACATCGCCAGCAGCACCAGCGCCGCGCCCAGTGCCAGCGCGGCGAGGCTGGTGCGGTCGGTGAGCGCGAACACGAGCGGGTCGTCGTGCATGCGGCCGCGCGTGGCGAGCTGCCACAGCCGCGCGAGCCACAGCGCGAGCAGCGCGACCAGGCCCCACAGGCGGTCGGGATGCGTGTACAGCGCCGCGCTCTTGGTGCTGTCGACGTACAGCGCGAGCACCACCACCGCGGCGCTGCCGGCCGCGATGCCGCAACCGCGCAGCAACGCGCGCTGGCGGTGGCGATAGCCGCGGCCGCCGAGCCGGCTGTCGCCCGCCGCGGGCACGCGTGCGAACTCGATTTCGCGCTTGAGCAGGGCCAGGCCGAGGAACAGGCACAGCGCGAACGCGAGCAGCCAGCCCGACACCTCGACCGGTATCGCGACGCCGCCGGCGACGATGCGCAGCGTGTACAGCAGCGCGAGCACCACGACATCGAGCGCCGGCAGACGCTTGAACCACAACGAGTACATGAGCGTGGTGAGGCCGTAGCCGAGCAGCACGAGCACGAAGCCTTGCCCGAGCAGGCTCGCCCAGGCCAGCGCCGCGAGCAGCAGCAGCGGCACCAGCCACAAGCCGGCCAGTGGCGACAGGCGCCCGGCCGCGAACACCCGTTCGCGCTTGCGCGGATGCTGCCGGTCGGCTTCCAGGTCGAGCAGGTCGTTGAGCACGTAGGCCGCCGATGCGCACAGGCAGAACGCGGCGAATGCGACCAGGGCATGGGCCACGGTGCCGGCGTCGAGGCGATGCGCGGCCAGCGGCGCGACGAACACGAGCAGGTTCTTGGCCCACTGGTGCGGGCGCAATGCGCGCCAGCATTCGCGCCACGGCGCATGCTCGCGCGCGAACACGCGCGCCACGCGCCCCTGCGCCTGCGCGGCGCGCAGCACGGGTGCGGGCGCGTTGACCACGATCGCATTGCGCGCGTGTGCCCACACCTTGAGGTCGGCGCGCGCATTGCCGGCATAGTCGAAGCCGCGCTCGCCGCAGCGCGCGACCAGCGCCGCGGCCTTGCGCGCGCCGGCGAGGTTGACGCGGCCGTCACTGGCCAGCACCGCGTCGAAGCCGCCCAGGTGCCGCGCCACCGCCTCGGCCAGGCGCGCATCCGAGGCGGTGCACAGCAGCCGCGGCCGAGCGTCCTGCCCGCGCAGCCAGGCCAGCACGCGCGCGTCGTACGGCAACCGCGTCACGTCCAGTTCGACGCGCCGCGCGATCTCGCGCTTGAACGCGGCCAGGCCGCGCCGCAGCCACCACGGCAGCAGCAGCAGGTACAACGGGTTGCGACGCAGCAACGCGAACACCGACTCGACCCCGAGGTCGCTCAGGACCAGGGTGCCGTCCATGTCCACGCACACTGCGACTTCGCCACCCACCGTCATGCGCCCACGCATCGCCCGCGCCGCATGGCGCGGCGCAAGCATAGGCAAGTTTGCGCGGCCGGGCACGCGCCGCGACGGGTCACGGCGCCGGCTCGCAGCCGCCCGACTCGGCGCGTTTCTGCCTCTCATGCGCAATCGCCTGCGGGTCGGCCAGGCCGATCCACCCGAGGTACTTGCGCGCGACGGCGGTGCCCACGCTCTCATCGGGCCTGAACGCGGCGGCAAAGCGCGTCTTGCGGCAGCTGAGCGGATTGCCGCGTTCCTCGATCTTCGCCCAGCGCTGCTGCGCGGCCTCGCGCTCGCTGCGCGGCGCCGGCGCGGCGGGTGCCTGCAGTGGCGTCGCGCCTGCGCCCAACTGCACGCTGCCGTCGGCATTGAACAGCTTGAGCGGGGCCGCGCCCGCGCTGCCCATACGCGCGCGCATCGCGTCGCTGTCGGGTTCCGCGCGGGTCGGCGGTGGCGTGGCCGCACGCACCTGCGGTGGCGCGATCGCGATGCGGCTGGGACGCACCACGATCGGTGGCTCGGGCTCGGGCGGCGCCGGCGGCAGTTCGCTGATCGGCTCGATCAACTGCACGGTGATGACCTGCGGCGCGGTCGCGCGGCGCCAGTGCGCGGTGCGGTAGGAATGCATGCCGAGCATGAAGCCGCCCAGTTCGATCACGGTTGCCGCGATCGCGAGCACGAGGCCGAGCCAGACCACGCGCCGTTCGCGCACCGGCTTGTCCCAGCGCAGGCTGCGTTGCCACGGCAAGGCGTCGCTGGCCAGTCGCAGCGATCCCGGCGCGTGCAGCAGGATTTCGCGCGGGGCGGCGGCCGCCGGCGGCGCGGGGTGGTCGGGATCGGCCAAGAACACACCTGGTTCGCAAAGCGGGGCAGCTTACCGAGCGGCTGCTAAAGCGAGGTTAAACCCTGCCCGATCACGACCTTGCCGGCAGTGGCCGGTGGCAGCGGGGCGCAGCCGTCCGGCAGGTCGCGCATTGCACCTTGACCGCGGTCAGGCAAACGCACGAGGCTATGCCGTCGTCGCACTGACGCTGCGGCGCACCCCGCCATGACCGCCAGCCTCCTGCGCCGGCACGGACGCAGCGAAGCGGTCGCCGTGACGGTCCCACCGATTGCTACCGGAGGTCGACCATGTCCTACAGCACCCCAGACATCCGCAACATCGCCCTGGCGGGCCAAGCGGGCGCCGGCAAAACCACGTTGTTCGAAGCCCTGCTGCATGCCGGCGGCGCAATCCAGACGGCAGGCTCGGTCGACAAGGGCACCACGGTGTCCGACCACGACCCGATGGAAAGGGAGCGCAAGCATTCGATCAGCGCCTCGATCGCCTCGATCGACACCGCCGGCATCCACATCAACCTCATCGACACACCCGGTTTCCACGAGTTCCGCGGTGCCACGCTGTCGGCCTTGAGCGCGGTGGAGACCTGCGCGATCGTGGTCGATGCGGGCACCGGCATCGTGCACAACACGCGCCGGCTCATGGAGCGCGCCAAGCGGCGCGGCCTGTGCCGGATCCTCATCGTCAACAAGATCGACCACGACGGCGCCGACCTGGAAGGGCTGGTGGAGGCGCTGCGCGACGAATTCGGCAAGGAATGCCTGCCGATCAACCTGCCCGCGCAGGGCGGCAGCGCCGTGGTGGACTGCTTCTTCCAGCCACAGGGCGAGGCCGATTTCGCCTCGGTGGCGCAAGCGCACCAGCAGATCATCGACCAGGTGGTCGAGATCAACGAGAGCGTGATGGGGCACTACCTCGAGCAGGGCGAGGCCGGGCTGTCGGGCAGCGAGCTGCACGATGCCTTCGAGCAGTGCCTGCGCGAAGGCCACCTCGTGCCGATCTGCTTCGTCTCGGCGCGCACCGGCGCGGGCGTCCAGGCCTTGCTCGACCTCGCCACGAAGTTGCTGCCCAACCCGCTCGAGGGCAACCCGCCCCCGTTCGTCAAGGGCAGCTCCGCGCAGCCGATCACCGCCACGCCCGATCCCACGCTGCACGTGATCGCCGACGTGTTCAAGATCGTCAACGACCCGTTCGTGGGCAAGCTCAGCGTGTTCCGCGTGCACCAGGGCACCGTGCGCCGGGACACCCAGCTGTTCATCGACGACGGCAAGAAGCCGTTCAAGGTCGGCCACCTGTTCCGGCTCAAGGGCAAGGACCACCTGGAGATCGAACAGGCCGTCGCCGGCGACATCGCCGCGGTGGCCAAGGTCGAGGAGATCCATTTCGACGCGGTGCTGCACGACTCGCACGACGAGGACCAGATCCGCCTCGCGCCGATCGATTTCCCGTTGCCGATGTTCGGCCTCGCGGTGCAGCCCGCCCACAAGGGCCAGGAACAGAAGCTGGCCAATGCGCTGGCGCGGCTGGGCGAGGAAGACCCGTGCTTCCGCATCGAGCACAACAAGGAGCTCAACGAGACCATCATCCGGGGCCTGTCCGACCTGCACCTCAAGCTCATGCTCGAACGCATGCGCGAACGCTACGGCGTGGAAGTGACCACGCGCCCGCCGCGCATCGCCTACCGCGAGACCATCGGCGCCAAGGCCGAAGGCCACCATCGCCACAAGAAGCAGACCGGCGGCGCGGGCCAGTTCGGCGAGGTGTTCCTGCGCATCGAGCCGTTGCCGCGCGGCGGCGGCTTCGAGTTCGTCGACGAGGTCAAGGGCGGCACGATCCCGGGCCAGTTCATCCCCGCGGTGGAAAAGGGCGTGCGCCAGGTGCTCGAACAGGGTGCGATCGCGGGCCACCCGCTGCAGGACGTGCGCGTGATCGTGTACGACGGCAAGTACCACCCGGTCGACTCCAAGGAGATCGCGTTCGTGTCGGCGGGCAAGAAGGCCTTCATCGAAGCGATCGCCAACGCCAAGCCGCAGGTGCTCGAACCGATCGTCAACCTCGACGTGACCGTGTCCAATGCGCACATGGGCGACGTCACCGGCGGCCTGGCCAGCAAGCGTGCGCGCATCAACGGCACCGACTCGCTGCGCGGCGGTGAGATCGTGGTGAAGGCACAGGTGCCGCTGGCCGAGATCGTCGACTACCAGACCGAACTCAAGGCACTGACCGGCGGCGAGGGACGCTACACGATCGAGTTCAGCCACTACGAACCGGTTCCCGCGCAGGTGCAGAAGCAGCTGGTGGAGGCCTACAAGCCCAAGCCCGAAGAAGACTGAAGCCGGCGCGGCGCGCTTGCGGCCGGGCCGGCGGCAGCGCGCCACCCACGGCCCGCGGGGTGGTACGGCAAGGATCCGGCGCAAGGCCGGCGCGCCGGATACGCCATCGCGCCACCGCCGCACACGGGACCGGCCACTCAATAGGCCGCCATGCCCCACACGCCGCATTCACGCTCGCGCGTATCGATGCTGGCGCCATTGCGCAGGCGCCCCTGCTTGCAGGCAAAGGCGAGCTTGATGTCCTTGGTCAGCGGCATGGCCAGACCGGCATGCCAGTAGCTGTCGGTCAGTGCCGGATCGAGCCGGCGGCTGGGCCGGGCGCGATCGTAGCGCGCGAACGCCTCGACCGTGCCGAAATCGTGGCTGCCCCACAGCGACCAGCCGGTGGCACGATCGGCATCCCCGCGCGCCACCGTTTTCCAGTTGTCGGCCTGGAACCATTCCGCACCCAGACGCAGGCCGGCATGGCGCCATGCGACCATGGCATTGCCGCGCCTGGCGCTGCGCAGTGCCGGCGAAGCGTGCGTATCGCTGCCGAGCTTGCCATGATAGGTGCCCAACGCGACGATCAGCCCCGGTGTCGGCTGCACGCCCACGCGCGCCTCGACATCGACCTGGCTGGAGCGTGACGGGTTCTTGTATCCCGCGCCGTTGACCACCGACACCTGGTAGTTGATCCAGCCGTGGCCCCCATGCACGTGCGCGCCCCAGTCGGCGGAGGTGCCCATGCGCTGGCGATCGACGAGCGTGCCTTCGACGAAGCGGTAGCCGTACCAATCCTCCACCAGGGGAATCCACGCCATGTTGGCCGATCCCAGGCGCAGCGTCGCCAACGGCGAGAGCTTGCCCTGCAGATAGGCCTTCTTCACGAACAGGTTGGTCTCGCCATCGGAGCTGATGTACTTGAAGTCACTGGTCAGGTTCATCGACCAACGCTGGTCGAACGCGTGGTCGAACGACAGGTAAAAGCGCCTGACATCGAAGCCGATGCCCGAATCATCGGTCCGGCTGCCATTGCGCGTGTTGTCGCGGTGTGTGACATCGAAGAACGCGGTGGCTCCGATCCTTGAGCGGTTGACGAGCTTCTCAAGCGCGGCCACGCGCTTTTCGCCGTCGGTCGGTTCCTTGGGCGTGGCCGCCTGCGGCGCCTGCTGGCGCGCGGCGAGCTGTTCCACCTGGACCTGCAGTGCCGCGATCTGCGCCTGCAGCCTTGCCAGTTCTTCGGTATTGCCGATGGATTGCGGGCCTGCCGTGTGTGCCATGGCCTTGACGGCCGGGCAGCCCAATGTGACGGCGACGGCCAGCGCCAGCGTTGCGGTACGCATGCGTGATTCCTTGCGGTAGTGGTTGCAGTGGCCGCCAACGATCCACTGGCGAGGTGACGACCGCTGGTCATGTGCATGACGTCGGCGTGACACGCCGGCGCGACCAACGCCTGTCATCCCACTGCAACAACGCGCTCATCGGCGCGCAACACAGCGGCGCTGCAATGCGCGGCGACACCCACGACCGCAAGGAATCCCATGAACCCAAGTTTTCGCCGCACCCTGCAATGCCTGTCGATGGCCGCCGCCTTCGTCCTCGGTGCCAGGGGCGCACAGGCCGCTGACATCACCGGCGCCGGATCGAGTTTCGTCTATCCGCTGATCTCCAAGTGGTCGGCCAGCTACGCCGACAAGACCGGCCACCGCATCAACTACCAGTCCATCGGCTCGGGTGGCGGCATGGCACAGATCAAGGCGGGCACGGTTGATTTCGGTGCCTCCGACATGCCGCTGGACGAGGCCACGCTCAAGCAATACGGGCTCGGCCAGTTCCCCGATGCGATCGGCGGCATCGTGCCGGCGCTCAACGTCGAGGGCGTGGCGCCGGGGCAGCTGCTGCTCGATGGCAACACGCTCGCCGACATCTTCCTCGGACGCATCACTCGCTGGAACGATGCGGCAATCCTCGCCCTCAATCCGGGCCTGGACCTGCCCGCGGCCAACATCACCGTGGTGCACCGGTCTGACGGTTCCGGCACCAGCTACCACTTCACTCACTACCTGTCCAAGGTCAGCAGCGCGTGGAACGCCAGCGTCGGTGCCGGCAGCACCGTGCAATGGCCCGGCGGCATCGGCGGCAAGGGCAACGAGGGCGTCGCGGCCTATGTGCGGCAGATCCCGCATTCGATCGGCTACGTGGAATACGCCTACGCGCGCAAGAACCACATCGCGCACGCGCGCCTGCGCAATGCCGCCGGCACGGCGGTCGAGCCGAACATGGCCAGCTTCCAGGCCGCAGCCGCCAGCGCCGACTGGGACAACAGCCCGCACTTCAGCCTGCTCATGCTCGACGCCCCGGGCAGCGATGCCTGGCCGATCACGGCGGCCTCGTGGGTGATCATGCCGGTCCAGCCGAAGAATGCCGCCAATCACGCGGTCGCGCTGGACTTTTTCGAATGGGCCTACACGCACGGCCAGGATCAGGCCCGCACACTCGACTACGTGCCCTTGCCCGAGTCGCTGGTGACGCGCATCCGCACCTACTGGAAGAGCCGATTCCAGCGATAAGCCGGCATGACCACGCCACACTCCACGATGATGGCGGAGCCGGCGATGCCGGCTCACGCCACCGCCCATGCACTCGCATCCGGGTCCGACCGAAGCCGGGCGGACGGGCAAGCCGCTGCCGGCAGCCACGCGGCGCAGCAGCGCAGCCGGCGCGACGCGCGCCACGATGCATGGTTTCGCCTCGCCCTCCAAGGCTGCGCGCTGCTGGTGCTGGCCAGCCTCCTTGGCGCCGCGCTGTCGACACTGTGGGGCGGTCGCCAGATCCTGCTGCACGATACCATGGGCTTCCTCACGTCGAGCCAATGGAACCCGGTAACCGGCCAGTACGGCGCACTCGCGCCGGTGTTCGGCACGCTGGTGACCTCGTGCATCGCCTTGCTGCTGGCCGCGCCGGTGAGCTTCGGTATCGCCTTTTTCCTCACCGAAATCGCCCCCGCGTGGCTGCGTGGTCCGGTCGCCGGCGCCATTGAACTGCTGGCCAGCATTCCGTCGATCATCTACGGCATGTGGGGCCTGTTCGTGTTCGTGCCATTCATGGCCAGCATCGAACCCACGCTCAGCAACACCTTGGGCCGGCTGCCCGTGGTCGGAACCCTGTTCCAGGGTCCGCCACTCGGACTGGGCCTGCTCACCGCCGGCGTCGTGCTGGCGGTGATGATCGTTCCGTTCATCACCGCCATCATGCGCGAAGCATTCCAGAGCGTGCCCTTGCGCCTCAAGGAATCGGCACATGCGCTGGGCTCGACCTCATGGGAAGTGGTGTGGAACATCGTGCTGCCGTATACGCGCCAGGCGGTGGTAGGCGGGCTGTTCCTCGGCCTGGGCCGCGCGCTCGGCGAGACGATGGCCGTCACGTTCGTGCTCGGCAACAGCTATGCCATCGGCTATTCGCTGCTGATGCCCGGGACCACCATCTCGTCGGCGATCGCCAATGAGTTCAACGAAGCCGTCGGCAACCACCGCTCGGCATTGATCGCGCTGGGCTTCCTGCTGTTCGTGGTGACGTTCGTGGTGCTGCTGTGCGCGCGCCTGATGCTGCGCCAGCTGGCCAAGCATGGGGATGCGCGATGAACACGGCACTGCAGTGGCGTCGCCACCTGCTCGACCAACTCGCACGCGGACTGGGCCTGTGCGCCACGGCGCTGGGCCTGCTGTTGCTGGTCTGGATCCTGTGGGTGACGCTGAGCCGCGGCGCCAGTGCGCTCGGCCCGCGCCTGTTCACCCAGATCACCGCGCACGCCGAGCAGGGTGGCCTGGCCAATGCGATCGTCGGCAGCCTCATCATGAACCTGCTGGCGCTGGCGATGTGCGCGCCGGTCGGTGTCGCTGCCGGCGCCTACCTGTCCGAGTACGCAGATCGCACGCGGCTGGGAACGGTCTTGCGCTTCGTCAATGACATCCTGCTGTCGGCTCCCTCGATCGTGCTCGGCCTGTTCGTGTACGTGGTCGTGGTGCTGCCGATGTCGCGCCTGAGCGGCGGCAGCGTGTCGTTCTCCGGCCTGGCCGGCGCGATCGCACTGGCCCTGATCGGCCTGCCGGTGATCGTGCGCAGCACCGACGAGATGCTGCGTTTGCTTCCATCGACGCTGCGTGAGGCCACGCTGGCGCTTGGCATCCCGCAATGGAAACTGGTCGTGCATGTACTGCTGCGTGCCGCGTCATCCGGCATCGCCACCGGCGTACTGCTGGCGCTGGCGCGGCTGGCCGGCGAGACCGCACCACTGCTGTTCAGCGCCTTCGGCAACAACTTCATGAGCATCGATCCGCTGGACAAGATGGCCAGCCTGCCGGTGACCATCTACCAGTACACCAACGCCCCCGATCCGCGGCTGCACACCATCGCCTGGGCCGGCGCCCTGCTCATCACCTTGGCCGTGCTCGCCCTGAGCCTGCTCACCCGCCTCATCGTCCATCGCCATGCGATCCGTCATGATTGAACCGACCTGCACCTCCACCCAGCCCTGGTGGCTCCGGGCTGTCAATGGCACCGCGCTGCCCAGCCACCCCAAGCTCGCCGTGCGCGGGCTCGACTTCCACTACGGCGACAGTCGCGTACTCAAGAACATCGAGCTGGACATCGCGCAAAACACCGTCACCGCGATCATCGGCCCTTCCGGCTGCGGCAAGTCCACCCTGCTACGCGTGTTCAACCGCATCTACGCCATCTACCCGGGACTCAAGGCCAGCGGCCAGGTGCTGCTCGACGGCGAGAACATCCTCGATCCGGGCTACTCGCTGAACCGCCTGCGCAGCAAGGTCGGCATGGTGTTCCAGAAACCGGTGCCGTTCCCGATGTCGATCTTCGACAACATCGCCTACGGCATCGGCCACCACGAGCGCCTGGGCAAGGCCGATCTGGCCGATCGCGTCGAGGAGGCGTTGCGCCGTGCCGCGCTGTGGGACGAGGTCAAGGACAAGCTCAAGCGCAGCGCACTGGGCCTGTCCGGCGGCCAGCAGCAGCGCCTGTGCATCGCGCGCAGCATCGCCCTGCGTCCCGAAGTCCTGCTGCTCGACGAACCGACCTCGGCGCTCGATCCCATCGCCACCAGCCGCATCGAGCAGCTGATCGACGAACTCAAGCGCGACTACACCATCCTCATCGTCACTCACAACATGCAGCAGGCGGCGCGCGTCTCCGACCGCACCGCCTTCCTGTATCTGGGCGAACTCGTCGAAGTCGATGCCACTGAAAAAATCTTCACCCAGCCCGGCCGCAAGCAAACCGAAGACTACATCACCGGCCGTTTCGGCTGACTCGCGCATACCCACGGAAACCCCAATGATCGATCACATCCTCAAGAGCTACGACGACGAACTCGCGCGCCTGGGCGACGAATTGCTGCGCATGGGTGAACTGGCGCTGCGCCAGCTGCAGGCTGCCATCGTGGCCATGGAACAGCGCGACGAGGTCGCCGCCCGGCGCGTGATCGATGCCGACGACCACATCGACCGCCTTGAGCGCGAAATCAGCCACGACGTGGTGCGCCTGCTCGCGCTGCGCGCGCCGATCGCCGGCGACCTGCGCCAGGTGTTCGCGACGCTGCGCGTGGCCACCGACATCGAGCGCATCGGCGACCACGCCGTCAATCTGGCCAGGCGCTCGATCGCGCTGCCCGGCGACGCCGCGGTGCAGCTGGGCGCCGCACTGCGGCCGTTGGCCGAACTGGCCACGTCGAACGTGCGCGCGGCGCTACTCGCCTGGCGCGAACGCGATACCGGACGTGCCCGGCAGGTGTGGGAGGCCGACACCCGGCTCGACGAAGCCTGGGCCGCGTGCTTCCGCAGCCTGCTCGCTTGCATGATGGACGAACCGCGTACGATCACCTCGTGCACGCAGCTGCTGCTCATGGCCAAGGACATCGAGCGCGTCGGCGACCACGCCAGCAACATCGCCGAAAACGTGGGATTTGCCGTGGGCGGCGCCACCATCGCGATCGGTGGCGGGTTGCGCGACCCCGCCGGCGCGCCAGCCTGAGGGTCTCAGGGCCTTGCCAGCAGGCGCGACCCGGCGAACCGGCAGGCAAAAGTCGAGCCCTTGCCCGGCTCGCTGCCCACCTCCAGCTGTGCCTCGTGCAGGTTGAGCACATGCTTGACGATCGAAAGCCCAAGCCCCGTGCCGCCACTGGCGCGCGACCGGCTCGATGACACGCGGTAGAAACGCTCGGTGAGGCGCGGCAGGTGCTCGGCCGGAATGCCGTAGCCGGTGTCGATCACCGCATACTCGGCACCATCGCCGACCCGCCGCCACACGATCGTGATGCTGCCGCCGTCGGGGGTATAGCGCACAGCATTGCTGACCAGGTTGGAAAACGCGCTGTGAAGTTCCTTGCCCGAGCCCAGCAGGTCGTGCCGTGCCTGGTCGAGCAGTTCGATCCGGTGGCGCCCCTGACTCAGTGCCTCGGCTTCGCGGCGCAGACTTTCCAGCAGCGGCGCCATTTCCACCCGTTCCTCGTCGAGGCGCTCCTGCATTTCCAGGTGCGACAGCACCAGCAGATCCTCGACGATCTGACGCATGCGCTGCGACTGCACCCGCATCTCGCGCAGGACCGGCGCCAGCGCCGGCACGTCCTCGGGATCGAGCAACTCCAGGTAACCATGGATCACGGTCAGCGGCGTGCGCAGTTCGTGTGACACATTGGCGACGAAGTCGCGCCGCACCTGCTCCAGGCGCCGCACCTGCGACACGTCGTGTGCCAGCAGCAAGCGCAAGCCGTCACCGAACCGCAACAACGACAGCTGCAGGCGCACTCCGGAATCGGTCGGCGCGGGGATCTCGGCGCTGTCACCCTGCTCCAGGCGCTGCCACGTCGCACTGGCATCGCCGCCCAGCCGGCCAGCCAGCGCGACACCGCGGTCGCCCGGCCAGGCCAGGCCGAGCAGGCGGGCGCCCGCCGGGTTGCACCAGCGCAGGCGTGCCGCCGGGTCGAGCACGAATAAGCCGTCGGACAGCGCGCACGCCACGCTGCGCATGTCGTGCAACTGCGCGGCCAGCCGTCGCGCCCGGCGCCGGTCGACGTTCATCGCCGATCCGACAGCCGGTAGCCGGTGCCGCGCACGGTCTGAACCAGGCCGTCGAGCGCAAACGGTTCGAGTGCCTTGCGCAACCTGCGGATGTGCACATCGACGGTGCGTTCCTCGATGTAGACACTGCCGCCCCACACGTGGTCCAGCACCTGCGCGCGCGTATAGACGCGCTCGGGGTGGCTCATGAAGAAGTGCAGCAAGCGGTACTCGGTCGGCCCCAGGTCGACCAGCGCGTCTCCCGCGTATACGCGATGGGCCGGGCCGTCGATGCGCAGGCCGCCGAGGGCGATCGAACCACTGCCATCGTCGGACTGCACGCGCCGCAGCACGGCCTTGATGCGCGCCACCAGCTCGCGCGTCGAGAACGGCTTGACCACGTAGTCATCGACACCCGCATCCAGGCCATTGACGCGGTCCGCCTCCTCGCCGCGCGCCGTCAGCATGATGATCGGCACCTCCGCGCTGCGCTCATCGCGGCGCAGGCGCCGCGCCAGCTCCAGGCCACTCATGCCCGGCAACATCCAGTCGAGCAGGATCAGGTCGGGTGGTGTATCGGCGACCGCCGCCAGTGCGGCGCTCGCGTCGGCCGCATGGATTGGCTGCATGTCCGCCTTGCGCAGCGCGAACGCAACCATGTCGCGGATCGAGGCTTCGTCTTCGACGACGAGGATGCGTTTGTGCATGGACAAGTCCCGGGGTGCTGTGTGACGGCACTATTGCAGCCGCTCAACATGACACTGACATGACACGGCGCCATGGCCGGCTGCGGCCGGACACCGTGGCCATGCTATCCAAGCATTTCGCGCACGACACGCGCGAACTGGGCGAAATCCACCGGTTTGGTGAGGTAGCGGTCGGCGCCCGCGTGCAGCGCGGACTCGCGTGCCGCGGCGGTCGCGTGGGCGGAGAGCATGAGCACCGGGCTGCGGCAGCCGCGGCTGCGCAGTGCATACACGGCCTCGGGCCCCGACAGGCCGGGCAGGCGCATGTCGAGCACGAGCAGGTCGGGCGGCGCGGCCAGTGCGGCCTCGATCGCCACCGGCGCGGCATCGAAGCAGCGCACCTGCAGGCCGAGGTCGACCAGAGCGAGTTCGAGCAGCTGCGCGATGTCGGGATCGTCGTCGACGACGTAGGCGCGGCCATGCAAGCGGCCCTGCCCGGGCGCGGACGCGGACGCGGACGCGGCGGCGGCACCGGGCAGGCGCAACGTGAAACGGCTGCCCCGACCGGGCGCCGAGTCGAGCGCGAGCGTGCCGTGCATCTGCTCCACCAGCCGGCGCACGATGCTCAGGCCCAGTCCGGCGCCGCGGCTGCCGGACTGGCCGCCCGCATTGAACGGCTGGAAGATGCGCGCCTGGAACTCGGGTGCGATGCCGATCCCGGTGTCGGCCACCTCGGCCTCGAGTTCGCGCCCGTCCCAGCGCAGCGCGAGGCTGACTTCACCCTGCGCGGTGTAGCGCACCGCGTTGGACAGGAGGTTGACGAGGATCTGCCGCAGGCGCAGCTCGTCCAACTGCGGCGGTGGCGCCGCAGCCGCGGCTGGCAACACGCGCAGGTCCAGACCCTTGGCCATCGCCAGCGGTTCGATCATGGCGCGACAGTCCGCGGCCAGGGCCTCCAGGTCCACCGCCCCGGGATTGAGCAGACCGCCGGCCTCGCCGCGCCCGTATTCGAGCAGGTTCTCGGCCAACACCTGCAGGTGCACGAGGCTGCGCCGCAGCGCGAGCAGTTCGCGCTGCAGCGCGGGGTCGGCCGCTGCCGACTGCTCCAGCAGGCGCACGCGCCCGAACGCGGCCGTGAGCGGCGTGCGGAACTCGTGGCTCAGCGTCGCGATCAGCGCGCCCTTGAGCGCATCGGCCTCGGCCAGCTGGCTGCGCTGGCGCTCGAGTTCGTTGCGGATGTGCTTGAGCGCGTCGATCGCCTTGCCCTTGGCGTGGCCGGCGAGCACGGCTTCGTTGGCCAGTTGCTGTTGCTCGCGCTGCGCCGTGCGCGCGGACTCGGCATCCAGCAGCAGCAGGTGGAAATCGCCCGCATCGGGAATCAGGTGCAGGTGCACGCTGCGGCCATTGGCCAGTTCCACGAACGGCAGCACCTGCTGCTGGTCGAGTTCGAGGCCGACGAACAGGTCGCGCAGCGCATCGAGGCGCTCGGCCGCGCTGCCCGCGTCGATCCCGTACCAGGCCGCATCACCGTGCACGCCGCACAGCTCCCACTGTCCGGCAAAACTGAGCACCAGCGGATGCGCCTGCTCCAGCAGCAGTTCGCGCAGGCGCCGGCGCACGGACAAGGGCAATGCGGGCAGGTCGATCACGGCGCCAGTCCAGCCGCAATGGCCGCGAATGCCGGCTCCACGCCGGTGCCGGTGGCCGCGCTGGTCTCGAACACCGGCAACAGGCGGCGCAGCTGTGCCAGCGTGGGCGCGCCGACCTCCCAGCGTTCGAGCAGGTCGAACTTGTTGACCGCCAGCACCGCGAGCGCATCGGGCAGCAGCGCGCGCGACTGCATCAGCAGGTCCAGCGCCGCCGCCAGGCTCGCCTCGCGCGTGCCGTCGGCCACCAGCAGCAGCGCCGCCGCGCCGCGCAGGTAGTTCGCACTCACGGTATCGAGCGCATTGCGCCCGGCGATGTCCCACAGCACGAGCTTGACCGGCTCACGCTCGGCGCGTGCGACTTCCTTGCTGTCGACCTTGACCCCGACCGTGGTGAGGTACTTGTCCGAGAACGTGCTGCGCACGAAGCGCGCGACCAGGCTGGTCTTGCCGACGCCGAAGTCGCCGAGCATGCACACCTTGTACGGACCGGCGGTCACTGCGGCTGCGCCCGGACCGTGGCCTGGACACGCGCCCCGCGCCGTGTCGGGTCGGTGTTGGCCGCGGCATCCCCCTCGGCCACGCCGTCGATGCCGCGCGCCGCAAGCGCGAGCGCGAGCCAGCGCAGGCGCAGCGCGCGCACGCGCATGTTGGTCGCATCGCCACCGCTTTCGTCGGAACTGGCCACGCTGCGCAGGTCGAGGTGCACGCCGGCTTGCGCGGCCAGCGTGCGCGCGCGGCGCAGGTCGGCGGCCAGCGCATCGACGACCGTGTCGCTGCCCGCGACCGGTTCGTCCTCGCGCACGAAGTCCACCCGGTGCGTGGCGATGGCATCGAGCGCGCGCTCGAGCGCGGCGCGCGCCACGGCCAGCGGGTCGAGCGCATCCGCCAGCGATGACTCGACCGCGCGCACGCCCGCGATGAGCGGCGCGCGCGCACGCGTCGCCTCGATCCACGCCTGGGGCGCCGTCCCGTCCAGGCGCAGCACGCCGTGCTCGACCGCAAGCCGCACTCCGGCAGGCGGCGCCAGCAGGCGCTGCGCACGCCGCTGCACCACCGGATCGTCGCTCGACACGAAGCCGTCCACCTGCAGCCGGCGGCTCGCTTGGCCAAGCCCGGCCGCATCCAGCAGCGGCTGCGGCGAGTCGGCGTCGGGGTCGAGCAGCCCGTACACCACGAGCGAACGCCATGGCCGCGCCTCGATGCGCCCGAGCACGAAGCCGGGATGCTGCGCGAGCGCGCTGCGCAGTGCCGACACCTGTGCCTGCCAGCGCCAGCGCTCGCCCAGCCACGCACCCAGCGCCACCAGCACGAGCAGCGCGAACAGCACGAGCGGCCGGCGCGAGCCACGCGCAAGGGGTGCACCGGCGTCGCCGCGCTGCGCATCGCGCAGCAGTTCGAGCGGCTCGATGAGCGCGCCCACGGGCGCACCGGCAGCACACTCCTGCAGGGTCGTGGTCGCGGGCGCGGCCTGCAGCAGCACGTGGATCTCCTCCAGCCGCTGCCTGAGCAGTTCGCGCAGCCGCGGCGGCGGTACGCCACGCACGAAACAGGCGAGGTTGGCCAAGGGCCCGTGCTCGACCCACACCAGCGACTCGCCCACCTGCGCCGCATCGAGTGCGCCACCCTCGCGGCCGACCGAATCCCCGACGAAATCGCCGAGCGCGGTGAGCATGCCCGCGATCGCGTCGGCATCCAGCGGCGGCAGGCCCGCCGCCGACGCATGGCGCAGCACGAGGCCGCTGTCACGCGCGATCAGGAACACATGGTCGATGCCATAGGCGAGCCGGTGGCGCAGCACCACCTGCGCGTAGGGCACGCCGCCGCGCCAGGCCTCGAAGCGCCACTTGAGGCCGCGCAGCGTGAAGCTGGACTCGATCGCGCCGTTGAGGTTGTCGACCAGCCCGCGCAGCGCTTCGGCGATCGCGCGGCGGATCATCGGCCCGATCACCGGGAACAAGGCGTCGATGACGCCCTGGCGATTGTGCTGCACGGCCTCGCCCAGTGCCTGCCCGACCGGGGTGGCCAGCGCGGCGGCGACGCGGGGGTTGTCGCGATGCGCCTGCAGCGCGCTGAACGCGGCCTCGGGCAGGCGCCGCGGCAGGTCGCCCTGCTGCCTCTCCAGCTCGGCGATGCGCGCGCGCGCGGCAGCCAGTTCGCGCCGTTCCTCACCCAGCAGCAGCTCACGCAGGCGCTCGTAGTCGTCCGCCGCGTCCGAGGGCGCGCTGGTGGACTGCGGCGACTGCTCCTCGCCCACGTTGGCCATGGCCGGTCTCGCGCGGCGACTCAGGGCTTGGGCAGATCGAAGTCGCCCTTGAGGCGCAGGGCGAACTCGGTGAGCAGCGCCGCGAGGTCCTCGCGGCCGACCTTGTCGGCACGCAACTCGGTGCTCGCGCGCGACAGCGCGGCCTCGGTGTCGCCGGCGCGCGCGGCCATCGTGTCGTGCAGGTCGGCCAAGGCCGCACGCAGGCGTTCGTCGCTCTGCGCCACCTCGTCGCTCACGCCATCGACCGCCTTGTTGATCTCGGCGCGCGCGGTGCGCGCGGCCTGCTGCACGCGCGATTCGAGGTCGGCGAGCGCCCCGGTGCGATCATCGATCTCCTGGCGCACGAGCTTGCCGAGCTTGTCGAGCTGGTCGTCGATGCGCTTTTCGATCTGCGTCAGGCGCTTGTCGGCGGCCTCGCGCATGCGCGCGAGGTCGGCCTCGAGCTTCTGGTTGAGTTCGTGGAAGCGACGTTCGTAGTCGCGCATCTGCCCGCCGAACAGGATGTCGCGGATCTGGTCGACGTTGCGGTCGGCGGCGCCATCCGCGCCGGGCTTCTTCGGGTCTGCCATCGGCAACCTCCTCTTGGACGTGGTGGGCGCGCGCGCACCGCGCGCGGGCGCCTTGCGCTTGGCGGCGGGTGGCTTGCCGCGCGACCTGGACTTGCTGGCGCTGGCCATCGGTCTGCCTCCGTGACTGCGATCGGACCGCGCGCCGGCCATCCTGCCTGGGCCGCAGCGCGTACTGGCAGGCATTCTCGCAGCTTGCGGCGTGAGCGACTAGGCACGCGACCCGCGCCACGGGCGCCGCGGTCAGACCTGTTCGAGCCGGTAGCCGTGCTGGTAGATCGCGGTCAGGCGCCAGCCGTGTTCGCCGCCCAGTTCGAGCTTCTTGCGCAGGCGGCTCACGTGGGTGTCGACGGTGCGCGTGGTCACGTTGGCACCGACGTTCCATACGTGCTTGAGCAACGCATCCCGGCCGACGAGGCGACCATGGCGGCGGAACAGGAAGTTGGCGAGGTCGAACTCGCGCTGGGTGAGCTCGATCTCGCGCCCGTCGATCTGCACGCGACGGCGACGCGCGTCGATGCGATAGGGGCCGAGCTCGCAGCCGTCATCGTCGCCGCGCTCGAGGTTGTGCCGGCGCAGCACCGCGCCGACGCGCGCGAGCAGTTCGCGCTGCTTGGGCGGCTTGACCACGTAGTCGTCACCGCCACTCGACAGCGCACGCACGATGTCGTCCTCGCTGCTGCGCACGGTGAGGAAGATCACGGGCAGGCTGCTGTTGCGCGAGGCGCGGATGAGTTCGAGCACCTCGGGGCCGCTGCCGTCGGGCAGCATCCAGTCGAGCACGAGCAGGTCGATGGTCTCGCTGCCGTGGGCCCGCCGGTACTCGGCCGCGCTGCGGTAGCCGCGCACGGCATATCCGGCCTCGTGCAGCCACAGCGTGACGAGGTCGGCGATGTCGGGATCGTCCTCGAGCAGGCCGATCACGACCGGTGGCGAGCCCGGCGGGTTGCCGGCAGGGGCGGGATTCACTCGACGAGGAAATTGATGCGCATGTTGACGCGCCACTCGGTGACCGCACCGTCAGGACTGGTCACGACCTTGATGTCGTTGACCCACGCGCCCTGGATGTTCTTGACCGTCTGCGCCATCTTGCGCAAGCCGGCCTGCACGGCATCCTCGATGCTCTTGGTCGAGGAACTGCTCAGCTCGATGACCTTGGATACGGACATGATCGACTCCTCCTGCAACGCTGCCACCCGAAACAAGCAAGTCGGGATTGCACCGGCGTCCCGGCCTTGCACCGCGCGTGACTATAGCAGCGCGCTGCCACCGCGCCCACCGCACCCACATCAGGCGGGCGCGGGCGCCGGCTTGCGTGGCAGGTAGCGCAGCCACACCAGGAACGCGACGAGCGCATCGAGCACGATCAGCGCCTGCCACAGGTACAAGTGGAACCAGTCGAACCAGACCCGGTTCCACTGGCCCAGGTAGAACAGGCTGATGATGCGCACGAGGTTGAGCAGCTGGATCGCGAGCATGCCCGCACCGATGCCAAGCAGGCGGTAGCGCCACGGCGCCGGGAACGCGAGCATCGCCGCCAGCAGGATGATCATGGCCTCGACGCCGTTGCAGCCGCGCTCGATCGAAATCGCGAAATTGCTCGCGGTGCTGTGCAGTTCCTTGCCGACCGCATAGGCATGCGGATCGAACAGGCCGACCAGCCAGACGCAGACCTGCGCGATCGCGCTCGTGAACGGCTCGATCACGTGCACCTCCACCGGCCGCAGCAGCTCGGCCACGAACAACGTGCACAGGATCAGCAGGAACAGCAGCACGAAGCGCAGCATGGCGACGGCGGTGGCAACGGGACGCGCAGCATAAGCCGCCCGGCCACGGCTGGCCACAGCGGGTGGGGCGCGTTTGCTAGCATGGCGGGATGAATCCCGCGTCCAACCTGTTCCTGATCGGCCCCATGGGCGCCGGCAAAAGCACGGTCGGCCGGCTCGCGGCCGAACAGTTGCACATGGACTTCATCGACCTGGATCACGAGATCGAGGCGCGCACCGGCGCCAGCATCGCGCTGATCTTCGAGCTCGAAGGCGAGGCGGGCTTCCGCGCGCGCGAGCGGGCTGCGCTGGCCGAGTGCGCGCGGCGCGACGGCGTCGTGCTTGCCACCGGCGGCGGCGCGATCCTCGATCCCGACAACCGCGAGTTGCTGCGCACGCGCGGTTTCGTTGCGTGGCTGGACGCCGACGTCGAAACCCAGCTCGCGCGGCTCGCGCGCGACCGTGGCCGCCCGCTGCTGCAGGCGCCGGACCGGCGTGAGCGGCTGGTGGCGATGGCCGCGCAGCGCAACCCGCTGTACGCGCAGTGCGCCGACCTGCATCTGACCTCGCGCCTCCAGCGCAACAGCACGCAGGCCGCGCAGGATCTGCTGGCCCAGCTCACCGCGCAGTGGCAGCGCCGTCCCGATGGAATCCCCGCATGATCGCAACGCGCACCCTCGAAGTCGCGCTCGGCCGGCGCAGCTACCCGATCTGGATCGGCCCTGGCCTGCTCGACGACGCGCGACGATGGCGCGGCCTCATCCGCGGCCGCCACGTGCTCGTGGTCAGCAACGAGACCGTCGCGCCGCTGTACCTGGCACGCGTCACGGCCGGGCTGGAAGGGCTGCGCCACACCGCGCTGGTCCTGCCCGACGGCGAAGCGCACAAGACCCTCACCCGCAGTGCCGAGGTGTTCGAAGCGCTGGCCGCGCTCGGCGCGAGCCGCGATGCCACCCTCCTCGCGCTCGGCGGCGGCGTGATCGGTGATCTCGCCGGCTTCGCCGCGGCCTGCTGGATGCGCGGCATCGATTTCATCCAGATGCCGACCACGCTGCTCGCGATGGTCGACTCCTCGGTCGGCGGCAAGACCGGCGTCAACCTGCCACAGGGCAAGAACCTGGTCGGCGCGTTCCACCAGCCGCGCGCGGTGGTGGCCGACACCGCCACGCTCGCGAGTCTGCCCGAGCGCGAATACCGCGCAGGCCTGGCCGAGGTGGTCAAGTACGGCGCGATCAATGACCCGGCCCTGTTCGGTTGGCTGGAGGCCCACGCGGCCGCGCTCGCGGCGCGCGAGGACGCCGCCGTGGCCATGGCGATCGAAGCCAGTTGCCGCGCCAAGGCCGCGATCGTCGCGCGCGACGAGCACGAGCACGGCGAACGCGCCTTGCTCAATTTCGGCCACAGCTTCGGCCACGCGCTGGAGACGGTGTGCGGCTACGGCACGCTGCTGCACGGCGAGGCGGTCGCGATCGGCATGCTGCAGGCCGCCACGCTGTCGGCGCAACTGGGTCGCGCCAGCCACGCCGATGCCACGCGCCTGCGCGCGCTGCTGCTGCAACTGGGCCTGCCGGTGCAGGCACCCGCGACCGAGGCCGGGGCACTGCTGGCCGCGATGCGGTTGGACAAGAAGAACCTGGGTGGCCGGCTGCGCCTCATCCTGTGGCGCGGCATCGGCCAGGCCGAGGTCGTGCCGGATGTGGCGGAGGATACGGTGGCCACGGTGCTGGCGATGTGAACCGTGCCGCGGCCCGCGCCATCACACGCCCGTGAGCGACGCACCCGGCCGGACACGACCCGGCCTGTGCGCCACGGCGCCGCCAGCCATCACGGCGCCAGTCCCACGCGCATGTCGCGCGCCACACGGGTCCGGCCTGCCGCCTGGAACCGTGCTCACGGCGCCGCCTGCATCGGCAGCCGCGCATAGGCGGCCAGCGAAGCCCAGTAGTAGGGATGACGGAATGCGCGGCTGTCGCGCAGCCGCAGCTGCGCGGCGCGCAGCGCACGCGCGCCATCGCGGTCGGGATCGGCCGCGAGCGCCGCATAGAACGCCGGCACCCACACGCCGCTCGCGGAGTCGCTGACCGGCCATAGCGCCGCGACCACTTCGCGTGCGCCGGAAAGCACCAGAGCCTGGGCGAAACTCGAGTTGCCGTTGGCGATGGCATCGGTGTCTGCGCCGAGCTGGCAGGCATTGAGCACCACCAGGCGCGCCCGCGTGCGCTGCTCGATCACGTCGAGCCAGCTCAGGAACTCGGCATGCCCGTCGCCGTCGGCGGCCAGCCACAGTCCGGCGTAGCCGAGCCGGCCCGCGCTGGTCATCCCATGCGCCGCCACGTGCACGATCGCGGCCGGATCGGCCAGCGCGGCCAGTACCGAAGCGCGCGTGGCGTGATCGATGCTCAGGGATGCCGTGGCCCCCGCGGCCGTGCGGATGAGCGCAGGCTCGGCCTTGGCCACCTGCAGTGCGGGCAGGCCGCTGTCGGTGGCGGGCGCGGCGATGAGCGTGCGCACCTGCAGCGACGGCGGGCCAGCCACGTCCCGGTCGACGAGGTTCGCCACGCGCGTCGTGGTGGTGGTCAGCAGCGGTTGCTCCCGGCCCGGCCAAGGCAGCAGCGGCCACGGCACCGCGGCCAGCGTCTTGTCCGCGACCACGATCAGTTGCGCGGGTGGGACCGGTGGCGCCCCGGTCGGCCACAGGGCCGCGCCCACGCGCGCAGCCGCCGCATCGACCTGGGTGCCGGGCACCGCGAGCGAGTGCAGGCTGGCGCGCAACCCCGCAATCGCCCCGCGCAAGTCATGCGGTGGCGCCGCGGGTGCCAGCCAGGCACGCTCATGCGTGATCCACAGCACCGCGCTGCGGTCGCCGCCATCGAGCCAGGCCATGACCGCCACGTCGGGTGGCAACGCGCGCTGGAACGCAGCCAGTTCGGGCAAGGTGGTGGGCCGGTATGCGGCCTGCCCGGACGGGGCCGCCGCCAGCGTTTCGAGCAGCGCATGCGAGGTGGTCGACGCGCCGCTCGTGGCCAGTGCAGGCAGCAACTGGGCCGCGAGGGCGCGGTCGAATGCCTGCAGGCGCGCCGATGCGCCGCTCGCCGCGGGCGCATGCGCGCGGCGCGTGGCCAGCGGCAACCAGCGCCATGCCCTGGCCGCGGCGTCCGTGTCCCGCACGTCGGCGAGCACGGCTTGCCAGGCGCTGTTGCGCAGCGGCCAGGCGCTTGCCTGCAGCAACTGTGCGAAGGCACCGCTGGCGGTGGACTGCGCGAGCATGTCGACCCAGTCCAGCGCCTGGCGCAGCGCCGCATCGGCACCTGCGTCGTCACCCTTGCGGCGCGCGGCGCGACTGTGCAGCTGCGCCAGCTGCAGGCGCTGCGCGAACGACAGCGGATCGCGCCGCAACTTGGCGAGCAGCTGTCCAGCCACCGCGCTGTCGCCCTGCTCCAGCGCCACCGCGACGCCGAGCAGGTCCAGGGCCGGCGCATGCTGCGGCAGCTCGTCGCGCAGCCGCGCCATGGCCGCCGGGTCGATCGGATCGTGTTCGGCGCGCAGGCCGAGCGCATCCAGCTGGGCCGCCGCGGCCTTGCCGCGCTCACCCAGGCTTGCGTACAGGCGCGCCGCTTCGCCGAGCCAGCGCAGCGCGAGCGTGTCGCGATGCCGGGCCCGATCGATCTGCGCCAGGGTCTCGAGCGCGAACGCGACCCGCTCGCGTGCATCGCGTGCCGACAGGCGCACGAGCGCATCGGCGATTGCGAGGTAGGCCTCGTCGTGCGCACCGAGCTCGGTGTAGGAGCGCGCGAGCAGGATCAGCGTGTTGGCCTGCCAGCGCAGCAAGGCCTCGCCACTGAGGTCGCTCTCGAACACCGCCAGCGCGGCGCCCAGTTCGCGCAGCGCCGTGCCGGCGTGGCCATTGCCCGCGGCCAGGCTGGCCAACTGCAGGTGGATGCGCCCGCTCACGAAGCGCGCATCGACACGTGCCGCCACCGTCAACGCATCGGCGAGGATCGTGGCGGCGCGCTCGCCGTGGCCGAGCATCTGCTCCACCGAGGCCAGGCTCTGGCGTACGCCCAGGCTTTCACCCAGCTCGCCCAGTTGCTGCAGGCGCGCCAGGTTGCGCTGGTAACACTCGCGGGCCTGCTGGTTGCGCTCCAGTGACACGAGCGCGAGGCAGCGCGCATTGTCGAGCCGGATCGCGAAGTAGGCCGAAGCGTCGGCATCGCGGGAACTGGTGGCCACATTGCGCAGCACTTCCTCGAACTGCCCGGCGCGCTGCAAGTCTTCGACGCGCCCCACGCGCGCGGCCAGCGCCTGTTGCGGCTCGCCGGCGGCGCGCCAGCGTGCCTCGGCCTGCTCGAAGGCCGCACTCGCGGCGCTGCTGCGCCCGTTCATGAGCCAGGCCTGGGCCACCGCATGGCGGGCGAGCGCCCGGCTGTAGGCATCGGGCGCGCTGGCCTCGAGCGCCTGCAGGTCGGCCACCAGCGGCGCCGGATCGCTGCCCACGGGCAGCGCCTTGCGCGTGCGCTGCAGGAATGGCGTGGCACGCAGCAGCCAGTCGCGTGCCGGGTCGACGGCTGCGTCGCAATCCAGCTGCAGGCGCATCGTGCCCGCGGCGGGACTCGGCCGCGCGCGGCGCAAGCGCACGGCCTCGCCGGGTTGCAGTTGCAGCCACCAGCGCCCCAGGCGCGGCGGCAGCGGCGCCGCGGCCTGGACGGCTGCGCTGGTGTCGACCTCGAGGTCCTGTCCAAGCTCACGCACGCCCAGCCAACTCGGACCCGGCGCAGTCGACACGAGTTCGAGCGTCACACCCGCCGCCGGAACCGCCAGCGACAGCACTTTGCCGCAGGCGAGCGGAGTGGGCGCGAAGGCCGCCGCGGCAGCGCCGGACATTGCCAGCAGCAGGAACACGAGTGGCAGGCGCATCGGGCAGCACATCGCCGGGGCGGCACCGGCAGCGGTGGTGGCTGGAGACTATCCGGGCGTGCGTGGCAAAGCGCAAGTCGGAGCAGGCACGATGCGGCGCCAACCGCCACGCCCGCTGCGTCCATGACCGCGCCGATACGCGGGCCGGGTGGCGTGGCCAGGTCAGTGGCCACGGGGAACGCCTGGATCGAAGTTCGCGCCTCAGGAAAACCAGCCGCGCCCGGCTGGGCGCGGCCTGCGGGATCGCGGTTCGCTGGCGCGGCAGCGGCGAGACGGTTCAGCCGTTGCGGCCCGGCTCCACACCGCTGCCGGTGTCGGTCTGCTTCGGACGGTTCACGTCCATGGGTGCCTTGCCCGAGTACTTCTTGAAGTTGTTCTGGTTGTCCGGTGCTTCGCTCCTGCAGTCAGGATTCTTCCAATCCGCACTGTCGAACGCTTCGACCAGGTAGTACTTGGCGATGGACTTGAGGTTGGGCAATCCCGTGCCCGCGTAGTCGGGCATCATCACGAAATAGTGCTCTTCGTCATCGGTTCCCGGTTTCCAGGTCATCGTGAGCCACGTGGCCACCGTGCCAGCGGGGTCGGTACCACCCAGCGTCACCGGTCCGCTGCGCTCGACCTTGCCATTCGGGTTGCGCAGTTCCATCACGAGGCCATCGACCGTCTTGCGCAGGAACAGCCGCTTGTCCTTGAGCAGCGGCGTGGACTTGGAACACTTGCTGGGTACCGACGGCGATCCCATGTTGAGCGAAACCTCGCACTGCGTGATCCACGCCGACGCATCGGTGAGCTTGCGCACCGGAATGACGTCGCGGAACAGCATGAGCTCGCCCAGCCGGTCGGTGGTGGCGAAGGTCGAGTCGTTGCACTTGGCGCCTGGTGCGCTGGTCGGTGCGGCAGTTGCCGTCTTGCCCGCGCTGCGGCTGCCCGCCTTGCCTTGGGCGGCCTTGTCCTGCGCCAATGCATTCGTGCCCGCGAGCAGTGCCGCGAGCGCGCAACACAAGGACGCGCTGATCCAGCGCGACTTGCCGGTGGCCTGTTTCATCAGTGCCCTCTCCGTTGGGTGATGTCGAGTGTCTGGCTGTGTGGTTGGCCATCGAGCGTGTAGGCGATGGCGAGCGGCGTACCGGCGGCCAGCGTGCGCCGGTCGATGAGGAAGCTCACGAACCCTTCCGACGACACCACCAGCGGCTGGACCTGCGCGCCCTGCCGCAACCGGATCTCGATCGCGGTGGGCGGCACGGCCACTTCGACGAACAGGTAGCGCGCGTCGCTGTCGCCATGCTGTACCAGCGGCGGCGTGGTCGCGCCGCGCATGGTGTCGAACACGATGCGCTCCGGATTGGCGATCACGCCATCGGCCGACGCCGGCATGTGCGGCCTCAGCGCGAACTGGCCGATGCCGACGCCCGCGACGAGCGTGGCCGCGAGCGCGGCCCAGCGCGGCCATTGCCGCTGCGGCGCCCGCGCCGAGGCCACGGCCCCGGCTGCGGCAGCATCCTTGCCGCCGCGTTCGAATGTCGAGCGCTCGCTGGCCAGCGCCGCACGCAGCGTGTTGTCGGCATCGACTGCTGCCAGCAAGGCGGGCTTGTCGAGCAGATAGGCTTCAAACCAGTCGTTCTCGGCCGGATCGAGGCCGCGCTCGAGGTAGCGCGCCAGCCAGGCGCTTTCAAGCCACGCCGCCATGCGCGAAGACATCGGGTTCATCCAGGCCTCCTGCGGGCCTTCGTCATCCTGCAATACGTACAAAGGAGCGGCATTGGCGCGAGGTGTCTCAGGGCCTGCGCGAGGTCGCGACTGTGCCGGCGTCCGCGCGCGCATCCGGCACACCGGACCGGGCGCCGCTCCCGCCACGGGCATGGCAGGCTGCCGTCACGGCACGGCGCACCGCCACGCGCCACGTGCGCCGATGCGATCGGCGCCCAGGCGGCCGATGCGGTCGCCGCCATCATGGCCCGCTCACGCCGGCTGCCAGCAGCAGCTCGCGCAATCGCGAGCGCGCACGAAACAACACGCGGCGCAGGTGTTCCTCGTCGATGCCCAGTGCACTGCAGATCTCGTCGCGATCCTGCTCGTCCAGATAGAAGCGCACGAGAACCTCGCGGTCGCGCGCCACGGGCAGGGTCTGCAACAGTGCGCGCAGCAATTCGCGATGTTGCAAGGCTACCGCCGCAGCCGCCGGATCATCGCCGGTGGGCAAGCTGTCGGCGGCCTCGATCGGCAGTTCGTGGTGCCGGCCGCGGTATTCCCTGCTGGTGGCATGGACGATCGTGGTCTGCACATAGGCCGGCAGGGCGGC
>QUBV01000102.1 GCA_014338185.1 Lysobacterales bacterium
GGCCGGGCGCGGCCGGCGCGCCCGTGGCGGGTGGCGCCGCCTGCGCGGGTGGCGGGGGCGGCGCGCTGGCCAGGGTGGCCTTGGCCGCGGCCAGTTCGGCCGCGCTCGCCGCGGGCAGGTTGACCACGAGGTCCTGCTGCAGCACCGGATAGCACAGGCCGTTGTCCTGGCAACCCTGGTATTCGGCATGCAGCGTGATCGACTGCGCCGCGCCGTGCTCGCGCGCGAGGTCGATCGGCAGTTCCACTTCGTTGAAGTACACCGGCACCGTACCGAAGTGCTCGTCGGTATGGTCGGTGCCCGGCGGCCACTGCGGCGCGCCCAGCACCACGCCGTCACCCTGGGCGATGGCCACGTCGCTCTTGTCGCGATACAGGTAGTAGCCCGGCGGCATGCTCCAGCGCGCGAGCACGCGCGTGGGCGAGACCGCGATCGCCTCGAACACGAACGCCTGCTCGGCCGGCAGCGGCGCATCGGCCTGCATGCCGCCGGTAGCGCCGCCGAGCTTGAGCAGCGGCGAGCCGGCCGGCATCGACAGCGTCGGCGCGGCGGCGACCGCCCCGGCGCCGCTCGCGGGCAGGTCGAGTACCAGCGCGGTCGGATGCGGCGGATAGCAGATCTTGGGATCGACCTCGTGGCAACCCTGCACCGTGAGCGTGACGGTGGCGGCGTCGGCCGCCTGCGCGAGCGTGTAGGGCAGGCTCGCATCGACGCTGCCGCGATAGATCTCGACATCGCCCTGGAACTCGTCGTGCTCGGGGATGCCCGGCGGCAGCTCGAGCGTGCCCAGCTCCAGCCCCGCCTGCGCGGTCCTGGCCTTGATGCGGCCGCGATACAGGTAGTAGTCCCGGGCGATCTCCACATGCAGCGCGATGCGGCCGGGCGTGGCGACGCTGGCCTTGACCTGGAACGCCTGCTCCACCGGCAGCAGCCCGTCCTGCGCCTGCGCCTGCGCGCCCGCCGCCACCACCAGCGCAAGCGCGCCACCCAGCACCCACTTCAACATGCAGCGATACTCCAGCAATGACACCCGGCCCCGACGGGACCGCGGTTTGACCACACAACTTGCACGACGTTCACGGCGCATGGGTCTGCTCGGCCAGCCACGCCAGGTACGCCGCGCTGCCATCCGCCGCCGCGAACGCCAGCAACTCGGGCGTGTCGTAGGGATGCAGTTGCGCCACGCGCTCGCGCAGGGCCGGCCAGCACGCGCGCCGGGTCTTGATCAGCAGCAGGTGCTCGTGGTCGCGCTGCAGCTCGCCGCGCCAGCGGTAGATCGACAGCATCTGCGGCAACACCTGCACGCAGGCGGCCAGCTTCTCGACCACGAGCACCTCGGCGATGTGCCGCGCGCTCGCCGCGTCGGGACAGGTGCAATGCACGAGCAGGGCAGACATGCGGGGCCACGGTCGACCGGATCGACCGGCAATGTTCGCACATCCACGCCTGCCTCGCCCGTGCGTCGTGCACTGGCGGCACGGCGCACGGAGTCGTTGCCGGCTCCGCTGCCGGCAACGGGTGTGGCTCGCAGGGCGTGTCAGTCCTGCTCGAAGCCGTCGTCGAAGATCACGTCGCCGGGCTGCACCAGTTCGCAGGTGGCGGGCTGGCTCGATTCGAACAGCGCGCGCGACACCCACTCGGGATGATCGACGAAGGGGTTGCGGTTGCCCTGGAAGGTCTGGATCAGGTCGTTGCGCGCGACTTCCGCGGCATCGGGCGGATCGGCCATGTGCCAGGCCAGCAGGTCGGTCAGCAGGCCCATGTAGGCGGTGGCCGCGCCGTTGCCGGTGATGACGATGAGGCTGCGGTTGTCGGTGAGTTCGAGGTCGGGGATGTTGCCGTCGTGCGCATCCTCGGCGCTGATGCCCTCGTAGCGGATCGCCATGTAGAACATCGCGCGCGCCATCTCGCCCTTGCGGTGGTTCCACACCTCGAAGGTGCCGCTGTTGCCGTCGGGCATCTTGACCCAGTTGGACTGGCCGGGGCCGCCGACGCCTTGGTTGACCTCGGTGGGAACCTCGGTGCAGCCGGCGCTGCTGGGGCAGTTGCCGTAAGGCTTGTTGCCGCGCGTGGAGTTCTGGGCGGTGTCGGACAGCCACAGCATGTGGGTGTCGGTGTAGGCGGCGAGACTGTTGTTGGCGAAGCCGAGCGAGTTGGGCCAGGTGTGCTCGCGGTTGTAGGTGATGCCGCTGCCGGTGCCGGCACGGTCGCTGACCGTGTTGTAGGAGCGGTTGCGGTACACGTCGATGATCTTGTTCGGGTTGCCCGGATCCTGCTGCGCGAGTTCGAGGATGGTCCACACGTTCTGGCTGCCGCCGCTGTACGGATACACGGTGTGGCCCTTGATCGTCTCGTGCAGCGAGCAGCGCAGCTGTTCGGGCGAGGCGGTGTTGACGTGCTGGTAGTAGGCATCGACCGAGGAGTTGTCGGCGACCGTGAAGTCGAGCGTGAACACGCCGACCATGGCGATGCCGCTGGTGTTGTGCACGTGCGTGCCATCGAGCGTGAACGTGCAGCTGGCGCCGGCCGGCAGCAGCTGGTCGGGCGTGAGCGTGCGGTTGGCGCCGCTGCCGCTCTCGTCGATGGTGCGCGGGCTGCCGCCGCAGGCGAGCGCGAACGCGCCGGCCGTGGTGGTGACGGCTTCGCTGAAGGTGATGCGGATGTCCGAGCCGCGCGGCACGTTGACGGCGCCGTTGGTCGGAATCGTCGACACCACGGTCGGCGGCGGGATGTTGGCCGGGTCGAAGGTGTCGAACGTGATCGTGACATCGCCGCCGGCCAGTGCGTCGGGCGTGCCATCGAGGTCGGTGATCGCGGCCGCGTGCAGCACCCAGGTGCAGGTCTCGGCCTGGACGAAGGCCGGTGCCACGCTGAAGCTGTAGCTGGTGGGGCCGGCGCTCGCGGCGAGCGTGTGCGCGCCGGAGCTGGCGCAGGTGAGGCTGTACCAGTTGCTGCCGAGCGTGACGGCTTCGTTGAACAGCGCGGCCAGTGTCGCATCGATCGCGACCTGCTGCGCGCCGTTGGCGGGCGTGGTCGAGACCAGCGTGGGCGGGTTGTCGACCGGCGGGCCGCCGGCCACCGCGAAGGACACCTCGTCGATGGCCTGGCCATCGTCGGCGCCGGTGGCGTTGAAGTCGCGCCAGCGCACCCACAGCGTGGCCGAGGGCGCGAGGTTGAGGCCGGTGATCGAGCCGCTGATCGCGCTGCGGTTGGCGGCGGCGTTGCCGTCGAGCGCACCGACGCTGCCGCTGTTCACGGGGGCGGCGAAGTCGAGCGCATCGACGTCGGTCCAGGTCGCGCCGGCATCGTTGAGCGAGGTCGCATCCACGCTGTACTGGAAGTCGAGGCGGTCGGGCCGACCGCTCGCGCCCAGGCGCCACTGCTCGCCGACGTAGCTCACCGCGATCTCGCTCAGCGCACTGCCGCTGTCGTTGCGCAGTTGCGCGCCGAACATCGATTCGAGACTGCCCGAGCGCACCGCGCCCAGTGCGCGCTCGCTGCTGCCGCTGGCGCCGTAGCTGTAGGTGTTGCCGTTGTTGAGCGTGCCATCGTCGGCGGCATAGGTGGTGTTGGCGTTGCTGCCGGTTTCGAAGAAGTACCAGCCGTTGGGCAGGGCGGTGCCGGTGTCGCTGCTGGCGAGCGTGTCGAAGCTCTCCATCGTGGGCGTGCCGCCCACGAGCGAAACGTACTGGGCCAGTGCCGCCGGCGCGGCGCAAACGAGGATGGCGGCGAGCGTGGCGCGCGCCGTGGCGTGTCGCAGATGCATGGAACCCCCAAGTGACGAGGCCGCACCCCGCGGCCCGATGAAGCCCGCGAGCATAGCCCACGCGCAGGCCCACTGGCGCGCTGCGGTGCACGAGGGCAGACGCCGGCGCGCCCACGCGACCGGGGCTTGAAGCGCGTCGCGGCGGCTCCATCTGTGGCTGCGTCGCGGCGCGCCCTTTCCATGCGGGCGCGCGTTCCGCTAGAATTGGCACTCAGCGACACCAAGTGCTAACAACGTCAGCAATCCCCTTCCCAATCAACAAGTTGATGGAGACATCCATGAAGCTTCGCCCGTTGCACGACCGCGTCATCATCAAGCGCCTGGAAGCCGAGACCAAGTCGGCCGGTGGCATCGTCATCCCCGACGCCGCTGCTGAAAAGCCGATCAAGGGCGAGGTCGTCGCCGCCGGCACCGGCAAGATCCAGGAAGACGGCAAGGTGCGTCCGATGGCGGTCAAGGTCGGCGACATCGTGCTGTTCGGCAAGTACAGCGGCACCGAGGTCAAGGTCGACGGCCAGGAACTGCTGGTCATGCGCGAGGAAGACCTCATCGCCGTGGTCGAGAAGTAAGCCGGCGCCTGCGCCGCACTTCTCCCGCAACCTCTTCTTTCCAATTCATCCAAGGACACCGCCACCATGGCAGCCAAAGAAATCCGTTT
>QUBV01000034.1 GCA_014338185.1 Lysobacterales bacterium
CTGGCGACGTTGTCGTTGTAGGCCCAGCCCTCGTTGCCGGTGTTGTAGGGCGGATCGATGAACACCAGGTCCACCTGGCCGGCGTAGCGCGGCCGCAGGCTCTTGAGCGCGTGCAGGTTGTCGCCGTGGATGATGAGATTGTCCGGGTCCTCACCGCAGGAGCGCGACGCATCGTGCACCAGCGGCCGGAACGGCACCGTCAGGTGGTGGTTGTAGACGAATTCCTTGCCCTTGAAGTGCAGCTCCGGCATTGCGTGCAGCCCTTGTTCCCCGGTCCAGTACCGGCATGGGCATAGCTTACCGTCAGGCGAAGGATCGCCGGGGCCATCCCTCTATGCCACGACGCAGGAGCCGGATCCGGCCCAGCACACCTCCGCAGCGCGGACTCAGCGTCTTCGGCGTACCCCGCAAGTGCACATCTTGTCGGAGATATCGATGATCAGGTCGCCGAACCTCCGCGCCGACGGTCCACGCCCGCCCGGAAAGCTCACCCAGGCGCTGCCGGGCACCCGCTTCGTTTTTGGCGTCTTTCCCGCGGTGCGGCAGCGCCTGCCGGCCTCGCAGAGCAAGATCACCGTTGAGCCCGCAGGGCGAATAAGGGCCGGCGTTTTGGGGGTGCGCGCTTGCGCGTAGCCCCTAAATGCATATCTTGCCGTCTGCTTTTCTGCAATTCACTGCAACTCTTTGCATTGGCGGGGAAAATTGCGTTGTGTTGCGTTGTGTTGTGAAGTGCGATGCTTCCGTGATACGAGTGCGACACTTCCGTGATGCGAACGTGATACCAACGCCAAGCGAAACAACCCGAATTGCGCTTCAGCGCACAAAGACGCAGAGAATTGCGCAGAATGGCGAGGAGTTGCCCACCAATCGCAGAAGGTCAGGAAATGAACGCCCTCCATGGCGCTCGCCCTGCGGGCCGGCTGCGCGGTTCTCGTCCTGCCGCGATGGGGCGCGTGCTCCGTGCTAGGCTGATGCACAGTGCACGCAGGTTCTTGCGATGGAAAAAAGGACAGAACGCCTTGCCCTGATTGAGGGCGGTCGAGTCGCGCTGGAGTTCGAGATCCTGGACGATATTCTGTCCGGTCGATCCGGCGAGGCTCACGCCAAGATGGCTCGCCTCGCACATCGGGCGAGGCTGGCTGCCGCGGAAGTTGACGACGGCGAAGCTCATCCGAACTGCACGGTTCGATGATTCGCGCCTTCCATGGCGCTCGCCCTGCGGAGAACTTTGCCGACCCGTCGCACCTTCAACGGTCAATTTTTCGATCACTCATTTCAAACAGTCCCTCCGCGTGACACCGACCACCCCGACGACAACGCCTCGGCCTGCTGCAACACCGTTTGCACCGCCGTGTCCTGAAGGTCGGGCGGGTAGCCGTACTTGCGCAGGATGCGCTTCACCAGCACCCGCATCCGGGCGCGGGCAGAGTCGCGGTGGGCCCAGTCGACCGACACGTTCTCACGCAGGCCCATCAGCAATTCGTGGGCGATCAGCCTGAGCTTGTCGTCGCCCATGATCTGCACCGCGCTCTCGTTCTCGGCCAGGGCGTCGTAGAAGGCGATCTCCTCGTCTGACACCTGATCGAACCGGCCACGCCCGGCGCGCTGCCGATGCTGCGCGTCTGGGCGGACATGGTGAAGGAGATGCCCGCCAGCCGCGAGGCCCTGATGGATGAGACCGGCCCGCTGGCGGACCCCTGACGCGCCTGGACATATGGTGGGGGTTGGTTCGCTCGCGGACAGACGCAGAAGGCCAAGGCCCATGCCAATCTGATGCACGCAGCGACCCGACTGGGCGTGGACCCGGCGCGAGACCACGAGCCGCCGGCGATGGCCAACTTCGCACATGCCGCCGAAGCCCCGATTCTCGCCGCCGGATCAAACGCATCGATGCGAAGGCTCAGCGCGCGGTGTAGCCACCGTCGGCGACAATGGCGGCGCCCGTGATGAAGCTGGCGCCGTCCGACAGCAGGAAGGCGACCGCGTGGGCAATTTCATCGGCACGCGCCAGCCGGCCGATCGGGTGCAGGTCGGCGAGCCCTTCGAGCGCCTTGGGATCGACCGTGTCGAGGATCGGTGTTTGCACGCCGCCGGGATGGAGCGAATTGATGCGGATGCCCCGTCCCGCATATGCCAGCGCAGCCGAGCGTGTCAGTCCGGTGACGCCATGCTTGGAGGCGACATAGCCGGGGTTGGCGTCGTTGCCGACCAAGCCCATGATCGACGACATGTTGACGATGGCCCCGCCGCCAGCGGCGAGGATCGCCGGGATTTGATGGCGCAGGCCATAGGCGACGCCGCTCAGGTTGACATCGATGACACGCTGCCAGTCGCCCGGCTCCAGTTCGCCTGCCGGGGCGAGGCCACCGACGATACCGGCGTTGTTGACAGCGAAGTGCAGGGCGCCAAAGGTCTCGATCGCGCACTCGACCATCGCCCTGGCAGCGGCGGCGCTGGCCACATCGCCCACGTGGCCTGTGGCACGCCCGCCGACTGCGTTGATGGCCGCCACCACGCGCTCAACCGCCGCGGCGTGCAGATCCGCCACCACCACCGACAGGCCGCATGCAGCCAGCAGGCGGGCGGTGGCTTCGCCAATGCCCGATGCGGCGCCGGTGACGAGGACAGATTGGCCGCTGAACGAATAGTGCATGGGCGTGCTCCTTGATGCGCTGTCGGAGGAATGGGTTCGTGCTGGTCCGGGATGTTCATGCCGCCGCAGACGGCGAGGTGATCGGCGTGCGCAGGGTCGGGCCGCAGTGGACCTGTTCGTCATCGGCGGATGCGTCCAGCCTAGCAACAAGGCCATGGTCATGAGGGAGGGGACGATCGGACACGATGTCGCAGCCCGCAGCTGGGGATGGGTGCGGGACACGGCCGGTCGGACCGACGCCGATGGCGCGCGGCGCCACCAACGGGACCAAAACCGGTGGGCCAGTGGAGCCCTGCACGTTCGGGCGCCGCGCCAGCGTGCGGGCGCAATGACGTCTGCCGAACATCCGCCGCGCTCGACATGGCTTGGGTAGACGGCCGCCCGCAACGACCTCAATCCGCGTCCGGGCCCGTTGACCACCCTGACCTATGACGGCGTGCGGACCTGCTGCGTACCGAACTCGTGCACCATGTAGTTGATCGTGCGCGCGACGCAGGCGGCGTCGCAGCGTTGGGCGAGATAGCCCGAGCCGCAGGCCATGAGTTCGGCCAGCACCTGTTGCAGTTGCGTGGCCTCGACGCTGTGCGGCGCGCCGTCGTAGCCCAGGTCGTGTTCCTGTTGCGCGTAGCGGCGCACGGCATCGACCATCGTGTGCGCCATGTGGTCGGCATCGGTCCCGCCGTCGAGGAAGCGCGGGCCGAGCGTGACCACCTGCGCGATCGCCTCGCGCATGCGTTGGACCTGGCCGGATGCCGCGGTCGGTGCCGCTGCGCCGGAGCCGGCGCCGTTGCCATGGGTGTTCATCGCGTGCTCCTTGCATGGATGCCAATCACGGCGATTATGCGCTTGCGGCGCATGGGTGGCGCGACGGCCCGCGCGCAGCGGCGTCGGCGCTGCGCGGGGCGCGCCCCTTCCGTTCGCATCGTGCCAACCGCGCGCAGGCACGCCGCGGACCTGAATGCGCTGACAACGTGCCGCGGGTGCGGCGACTGCGTGTGGTCGGTGTCGCGCCTCAGGCCGGACCGGGGACTGCGCAGCCGTGCTCATCACAGCCCGCGCCTGCCGCGGGTGCGGCCTGCCGTGGCGCCTGCTGCAGCAGGCGGCCGATCATCGCGCCGAGCAGCAGGTCGTCGATGTGGCCGAAGTGGCTCAGTCGCAGCGCGCCGTCGCGGTCGAGCAGCAGCAGGCTGGGCGTGCCGCGCAGGTTCCATGCCGCCATCGTGCGCGGGATCGGGCCGCGCGGGTCGGCCTCGTCGATGCCGATCGGAAAGCGCAGACGGTACTCGTGGATGAACGCCTGCAGCGCGGCGGCGCCCATCACTGCATGATGCTCGAACACCGTGTGCAGGCCGATGACCGCGAAGTCATCGCCCGCGAACGCATCGTGCAGGCGGCTCGCCTGCGGCAGGGCCTGCGCGACGCAGGCCGGGCACAGCATCTGGAAGGCGTGGATCGCCACCACCTTGCCGCGCAGGCCATCGAGCGTGGGCGGGGCAGGGCTGTTGAACCAGTGGCTGGCCTGCAGCGGCGGCAAGCTGGTGGAGGGTGCGTGCATGTGAAGACTCCGGGGCGGTTGCGATCCGGCACCAACACACCGGATCGCCTGGAAGTCAGCCGTCAGGCCGCCCGGTGCAGGTTGACGCTTGCAAAGTCCACCGGCACCGCGAGCGCCATGTTGACGTAGTTGGTGAACAGATTCAGCGCGATGTGGGCGAGCAGCTCCACCAGCGCCTCGTCACTGAAACCGGCATCGCGCAAGGCTTGCACCGCGCCGGCATCGACCTGGCCGCGTTGCGCAACCACCGTGAGCGCGAACTCGAGCGCAGCGCGTGTGCGCGGATCGTCGGATTGGCCCGCTTGCGCAGCCGCCATCTCGGCGGCACTCGCTCCGGCCTTGCGACCGAGCATGGTGTGTGCGGCCAGGCAGTATTCGCAGGCATTGTGGTTGGCGATCGCGACCGCGACCTGTTCAGCCAGGCGCGCATCGATGCAGCCACTGCCGAGCGCGCGGAACGATCCCCACATGCTCTGCAGGGCGGGGTGAGAGTTGGCAACGGCGCGGAACATGTTGGGCGTCATGCCGAATGCGGCATGGATCTGGTCGAGCAACTCGCGGCGGTCGGAAGTGGTGGCTGCGCGGTCGACGAGGGGTACACGGTTCATTCTGGAACTCCTGCGTTGGGACATGGGGCGCGCCCGGGTGTCGGTGGTGGTCGGCATGGGCACGGCAGGCAGTGTGCGGTATCGATTCGTATGATTGGCATTGTATAGTCCGAGTTAGTTTGCACTTCGTCCATAGGAGGTGGCCGGACATGCTGCAACCCGTCACTGTGGATCGCCTGTCGGCGTTGTTCGAGAACTTCCGCGTGCGCGCACACCTGATTCACGCCGGTGCGCTGTGCGGCCTCACCCGGTTCCCGGTGGAGCCCGGGCGGGCGTTCCTGCACGTGCTGCGCCGCGGTTCGCTGCAGGTGACCCATGCGCCGCGCAGTGGCGCACCGCGGCGCCTGCACCTGACCGAGCCGACCTTGTTGTTGTATCCGCGACCGCTGGCCCACGAATTCCGCAATGCGCCCGAGGCGGACAATGACTTCACCTGCGCGAGCTTGTACTTCGATGGCGGGGCGGCCAATCCGCTGGTGCGGGCACTGCCGCCACTGCTCGCCTTGAGGATCGAAGCGGTCGAGGGCATCGCGCCGACCTTGGGATTGTTGTATGCGGAGACCGAGCGGGTACGCTGTGGCCAGCGCCTGCTCGCCGACCGCCTGTTCGAGGTCCTGCTGCTGCAAGTGTTGCGCTGGCTCATCGACCATCCGCCGTCCGGTGGCGATCGCATCGGCCTGATGGCGGGGTTGGCGCACTCACGACTTGCACGTGCGCTCACCGCCATGCACGAGCGACCCGGCCGCGCCTGGAGCCTGTCGACGCTGGCGGCGTGCGCGGGAATGTCGCGCAGTGCGTTCGCGTCCGAGTTTCGGCGCGTGCTGGGGACGACGCCGGGCGACTATCTGCTGGGCTGGCGCGTGTCGTTGGCGCAGACCCGCCTGCGTGCGGGTGGCTCGCTCAAGCTGATCAGCGCGGACCTCGGCTACGCCAGTCCAGCGGCGTTCTCGCGAGCATTCACACAAGCGGTGGGGCGTTCGCCACGCGCGTGGCTCAGGCTCGGTGTGCTGGACTGAATCGGGTCGCTTCAGTGCGCGTCGGCGGGCGGCACGAAGCCGGGCGGCGCGGCCGAGCCGGCGCCGAAGAAGTACTTTTCCATTTCGCCGGCGATGAACGCGCGTGCCTTGGGGTCGAGCGGGTTGATGCGGTTCTCGTTGATGAGCATGGTCTGGTGCGCGAGCCACGCGCCCCATGCCTCCTTCGAGACCTGCGCGTAGATGCGCTGGCCCAGTTCGCCCGGCCAGGGCGCGAAGGCGAGGCCTTCGGCGTCGCGGCCGAGCTTGATGCAGTGGACGATGCGGCTCATGGCGGCTCCAGTGTCTGGATGAGGCGACGGATCGGCGCAGGCAAGCCCAGGCGCGCGATCCGCGGCGGCGTGTACCAGCCGCTGTCGGGGCTGTCGGCGACGCACGTGGGTCGCTCGACCTCGCACAGCAACGGCGTGATGCGCAGATGATAGTGCGTGAAGCCGTGCTCGATCGGCGCCAGCGCCCGCGGCCGCACGCCGCCGAGTTGCCACTGCCGCAGCAGCGCGCGCGCCGCGGCCGCCGAGGGTGCCTGCGGCAGGCTCCATAGCCGCGCCCACACACCACTCGCGGGGCGGCGCTGCAGCAGGATCGCGCCGCCCGCATCGCGCACCAGCAGCACCACGCACGCGCGCCGCGGCTTGGTGCGTGCGGGTCGCGCCTGTGGCAGCTGCGCGATCGTGCCATCGCGACGCGCGGTGCAGCCGCGCGCGACCGGGCAGGCGGCGCAGCGCGGCTGCGCGCGCACGCACACGGTGGCGCCCAGGTCCATGATCGCCTGCGTGTAGTCGGCCGCGCGCACGCGCGGCAGATGGGCCTGCGCGAGCTGCCACAGCCGGGCCTGTACCGCACTGGCGCCGGGCCAGCCGGTCACGCCGTGCCAGCGCGCGAGCACGCGGCGCACATTGCCGTCGAGGATCGCATGCGGCTCGTCCCAGGCCAGCGCGAGGATCGCGGCGGCGGTGGAGCGGCCGATGCCGGGCAGCGCCGCCAGCGCATGCGCATCGCGCGGCAGCGCGCCCGCGTGCTGCTCCATGCAGATGCGCGCGGCGCGCCGCAGGTTGCGCGCACGCGTGTAGTAGCCCAGGCCCGACCACAGTGCGAGCACGCGGTCCTCGCTCGCGGCGGCGAGGGCGGGCAGGTTCGGCAGCGCCGCGACGAAGCGCTCGAAGTACGGAATCACGGTCGCGACCTGGGTCTGTTGCAGCATCACCTCGCTCAGCCACACCCGGTAGGCATCGCGTGGCTGTTGCCACGGCAGGTCCTTGCGGCCGTGCCGGTCGTACCAGTCCAGCAACCTGCGCGCGAAGGCGGGATGCGTGCGCGGCGCCGGCGTGATCACGGCTGGCGCGCGGGCGCGGCGTCGTCCACCTGCACGCGCAGGCCTTCGATGCGGACGTCGTGATAGTCGACCGATTCGGCCTGGAGCGCGGCGCTGGCGGGCGGCAGCCAGCGCGTGAGCGGCGCCTCGGGCGACCACTGCCGCAGCCACGTGGCAAGGTCGGCGCTGTTGTGCAGGCTCGCGCTGAGGCCGCGCGCGACCACTTGCCCGTCGTCGACGAGGCGGCCATCGACGATGCGCAGGCTCAGGCGCAGATCCGGCACCGGCGCGTTGCCGGCCGGGCGCGCGCCGAGCCAGCGGCGCAGCACGCCGAGGTCGAGCACGGGTCGTTCGATCGTGAGCTCGTCGAGCGTGAGCGGCTGCGACCACAGCGTGCGCCACGGCAACTGCACGCGCAGCGCCTGCGCCTGCAGCAGCTGGCCGCCATCGCCGGTGTGCAGGCTCAGTGCCGGCAGCAGCGCGACGATGTGCGGCGTGTAGCGGAAGCTGGCGTGGCCGTGCAGGCGCAGGTCGAGACCTGCGCTGCGCGCCTGCTCGACCAGCAGCGCGCTCACCTGCTCGGGCTGCAGCAGGTGTTGCAGCACGAGGCCGCCGCCGCCCGCGGCGAGCGCCAGCAGGCCCAGCGCGATGCGCCAGCGCCGGCGCTTGCGCTCAGCCATGGCCGCCGAGCGTGTCGGGCAGCAGGCCGTCGACGAAGGCGGCGGCGTCGAACACGCGCAGGTCCTGGGCCTGCTCACCGAGGCCGACATAGCGGATCGGCAGGCCGAACTCGCGCGCGAGCGCGAACACGATGCCGCCCTTGGCGGTGCCGTCGAGCTTGGTCACGACCAGGCCGGTCACGCCGATCGCATCGCGGAACTGGCGGGTCTGGCTCAGCGCATTCTGGCCGGTGGTGCCGTCGAGCACGAGCAGCACCTCGTGTGGCGCGGCCGGATCGAGCTTGGCGAGGACGCGGCGGATCTTGGCCAGTTCGTCCATGAGCCCCGACTGGGTATGCAGGCGCCCGGCGGTGTCGGCGATGAGCACGTCCAGCTGGCGTGAGCGCGCGATCTGCAGCGCGTCGAAGATCACGCTGGCCGAATCCGCGCCCGAATCCTGCGCCACCACCGCGACCTCGTTGCGACGGCCCCAGGTCTGCAACTGCTCCACCGCAGCGGCGCGAAAGGTGTCGCCCGCGGCGAGCAGCAACGAACGGCCCTCGCCGCGCAGGCGGTGGGCGAGCTTGCCGATGGTGGTGGTCTTGCCCACGCCGTTGACGCCGACCACGAGGATCACGAACGGCCGCGTGGGCGCGATCGCGAGCGGCTGCGCGACCGCGGCGAGCCGTTGCAGCAGGTCGGCGCGCAGCGCCGCGAGCAGCGCCGCCACATCGGCGAATTCGCGCCTGCCGGCGCGGCGGCGCAGGTCGTCGACGATCTCGGTCGCGGTGGCGACGCCGACGTCGGCGCTGATGAGGCAGGTCTCCAGTTCGTCGAGAAAGGCATCGTCGAGCCTGGGATGGCGCACGAACACGCTGGCCAGGCCGCGCGCGAAGCCGCTGCCGGCGAGCCGCTCGCGCCAGCTGCGCCGCGCGGGTGCGGCCGCGGCGATGTCCTGCTCGAGCATGTCGATCGCCGCGGGCGTCGACGGCGGCACGGCCTCGGTCTCGAACGGTGCTTCCTCCAGCGGCAGCGGCGCCACCGTGGCGGCGTCCGCGACCGGCGCGCCGGGTGCGGGATCGGGCGCGGCAGCCGCGGGCTCGCCGGGCCGGGTCGCGGCGGGCGCGGGTTTCTTGTTCCAGAACTTCAGCATCGCGGGACGCTTGGGCGAGAATGCGAACGGAAAATGCTAGCACCCTTCGTCCACCGGCACAGGCACGATGCGCCACCACCACCGTTCCCACCACGCCGTGCGCATCATCGCCGGCCGCCTGCGCGGCTCGCGCCTGCAGGTGGCCGAGCGCGAGGGCCTGCGGCCCACGCCCGACCGCGTGCGCGAGACCGTGTTCAACTGGCTTGCGCCCTGGATCGAGGGCGCGCGCTGCCTGGACCTGTTCGCGGGCACCGGCGCACTCGGCATCGAGGCGCTGTCGCGCGGTGCGGCGCAGTGCACGTTCCTGGAGACCGCACCCGACCTCGTGCGCGCGCTGCGCGACAACCTCGCGCGCTTGCAGGTGGACAACGCCGAGGTGGTCCAGTGCGATGCGCTGGCGTGGCTGGCGCGGCCCGGCGTGGCGGTCGATGTGGCCTTCGTCGATCCACCCTTCGCGCACGAGCTGTGGAACCCGGTGCTGCACGCGCTCGAACACGGCCGCTGGCTGCGTGACGGCGCGTTCGTGCACGTCGAGGCGCCGGCCACGCTCGCGCTCACGCCGCCGCCCAACTGGCAGCTGCATCGCGAAGGGCGCGCGGGCGCGGTGCGCTTCGTGCTGTATCGCCGCGCTGCGGCCGATCCGCTAAGCTAGCCGTTGGTTCCACGACGATGGCAAGCGCATGGTGACACCGCAACGCGCGCGCGTGGCCGTGTATCCGGGCACGTTCGATCCGATCACCAATGGCCACATCGACCTCGCGCTGCGCGCGGCGCCGCTGTTCGACCGGCTCGTGGTCGCGATCGCGCAGAGCGCGGGCAAGGGGCCGGCGTTCGAGCTCGACCAGCGCATCGAACTGGCGCGCGTGGCGCTGGCCGACGCGCCCAACATCGAGGTGCGCGGCTTTTCCTCGCTGCTGGCCAGCTTCGTCGAGGAAATCGGCGCGGGCGTGATCCTGCGCGGCCTGCGCGCAGTGTCCGACTTCGAATACGAGTTTCAGCTCGCGAGCATGAACCGCCATCTGATTCCCGCGGTGGAAACCCTGTTCCTCACGCCGGCCGAGCAGTACAGCTTCATTTCCTCTTCGCTGGTGCGCGAGATCGCGCGGCTGGGCGGGGACGTGTCCAAGTTCGTGCATCCGGCCGTGCGCGATGCCTTGCGCCGGCGTTACTCGGGTTAGCATCACGCCACTGCGCGGCGAGGCGGCCGCGCCGCTGCCGCGAGCAGCCCGTTCCAGTACAGGCCCTACATCCCAAGGAGACATCCATCATGCGCAATCCCACCAGCCTGCTCATCCTTGTCCTCGCCGCGACCTTCGCGCTGGGCGCCTGCAACCAGGGTCAGCAACCCGCGGCCGACCAGGCCGCCGCCGAGCAGAAGCCGCAGGTGCTGCCGGTGCCGACCAATCCAGCCGACAAGGCCGCGTGGAAGCAGTACCTCGTGAGCGTGGTCACCGCCAACATGCAGGGCGTGAAGTCGACGCGCCCGTACATGTACTTCGTGCCCGCGGGCGATGACGACACCACCAAGGCCGACCGCCAGAACCAGCTCGACAACGTGTCCATCGTCGTGCAGCGCGGTGTGCTGCCAGGCAACATGATGGCCTTCGGCGGTCCCGACTCGGCCGCGACCGCACAGCTCGTGGTCGATGCCTTCAAGGACGCGTCGGCGGGTTCGTTCAAGGACGTGGTGGTGCTGTTCGTGGGCGCGCCCGGCGACTTCGAGACCGTCAAGGCGGCGCTGGCCAGCTCGGGCGCCGAAGTGCGCGTGGTCGAGGCCAAGTAAGTCGGCGCGGTCGTGGCCAGACGCGCCATGGGCGGACCATGATGCGGGCGCGACAGGCGCAGGGAGCGGATCGGCGACGGGAGGCGACCCGCCCCAGTGGCGAACGACCGAGGGGAGGCAGATCGTGACATCACCGCGCGCGTTGTGGGTTTTGCTGTTGATGGCGGTGGCCGCGGGCGCGCTCGCGGCACCGGTCAAGCCCAGACAGGCGGCGATCGCGAGCGCGCATGTGCTCGCGACCGAGGCCGGCTTCGAGGTGCTCGGCAAGGGCGGCAACGCCTTCGATGCGGCGGTCGCGGTCGCGGCCACGCTCGCGGTGGTCGAGCCGCAGAGCTCGGGCATCGGCGGCGGCGGCCTGTTCCTGCTGCAGCGCGCGAGCGATGGCCACGAAGTCATGGTCGACGCGCGCGAGACCGCGCCCGCGGCAGTGGACATGCGCGACTATCTCGGCGCCGACGGCAAGCCCGACCGCGCGCGCTCGATCAACGGCCCGTTGTCGGCCGGCATTCCCGGCGAGCCGGCCGGGCTGGTGTGGATCGCGCAGCGCTACGGCAAATTGCCGCTCAAGGTTTCGCTCGCACCGGCGATCCGCATCGCGCGCAATGGGTTCAAGCCCGACGGCCGCTTCCTCAAGGAAGTGGCGATGCGCAAGGAAGTCATTGCGCGCTATCCGGCTTCGGCCGCGCTGTACCTGGTCAACGGCGAAGCACCCAAGCCGGGCTGGACCTTCCGCACGCCCGACTTGGCGCGCGTGCTCGAGCGCATCGCCGAACAGGGCAATGCGGGCTTCTACCAGGGCGATCTCGCGCGCACCCTGGTCGAGGGCGTGCGCGCCGCGGGTGGCAACTGGACGCTCGCCGACCTCGAACGGTACGAGGCCAAGGAACGCGCGCCGATCGCGTTCGACTACCGCGGCTGGCGCATCGTGACCGCCTCGCCACCGTCGTCGGGCGGGGTCGCGCTGGCGGAAATGCTCAATGTCCTGGGTGGCTACGAACTGGACCGGCTCGACAAGGTGCATCGCACCCACCTCATGGTCGAGGCGATGCGGCGCGCCTATCGCGACCGCGCCGAGTACCTGGGCGATCCGGATTTCGTACCGATGCCGATCGCGCGGCTCACCAGTGCCGACTATGCCGCGGGCCTGCGCGCGGGAATCCATCCCGACAAGGCCACGCCGAGCGAACTGCTGCCACCGTACCTGGCCGGCGAGCAGGGCAGCCACACCTCGCATTTTTCGATCATCGACCGCGACGGCAACCTCGCCGCGGGCACCCAGACCGTGAACCTCATCTTCGGTTCGGGCCTGGTGGTCGCGGGCACCGGCTTCGTGCTCAACGACGAGATGGACGACTTCGCGCTGGTCGCGGGCAAGCCCAATGCATTTGGCCTGCTCGGTAACGAGCGCAATGCGCCGCGCCCGGGCAGCCGGCCGCTGTCGTCGATGTCGCCGACCTTCGTGATCGGTCCCGACCGCATCGGCGTGATCGGCACGCCCGGCGGCAGCCGCATCATCACCATGGTGCTCGAAGGCATCCTCGCCTTCATCGATGGCCAGCCACCCGCGCAGCTGGTGGCCAATGCGCGCTTTCACCACCAGTACCTGCCCGACGTGATCACCGCGGAGAAGGGCGCATTCAGCGCGGCCGAAACCAAGGCCCTGGAGGCGATGGGCCACCAGGTGCACGAGTCCGACCGGCGCTGGGGCTTCATGAACGTGGTGAGCTGGGACCGCCGCAGCGGCAAGCTGCAGGCCGCCGCCGATCCGCGCGGCGAATCTGGCAGCGGGGTGGTGCGCTAGATGGGCCCGCGGCTGTGGTCGATCTCGGGCAACTCGCAGAAGCTCGACGGCGGCGCGATGTTCGGCAACGCACCCAAGGCGGTGTGGCAGCAGTGGATCGCCGCCGACGAGGCCAACCGCATCCCGCTCGCGTGCCGCGCCATGCTCGTCACCGGGCTCGATGGCAAGAACGTGCTGTTCGACAGCGGCATCGGCGCGTTCTTCGAGCCGCGCCTGCGCGAACGCTATGGCGTGGTCGAGCCGCAGCATGTGCTGCTGGAGTCGCTGCGGCAGGCCGGCTTCGACCATGGCGACATCGACGCGGTGGTGCTCTCGCACCTGCACTTCGACCATGTGGGCGGCCTGCTCGCGCCCTGGCGGCAAGGCCAGCCCCCGCAGTTGCTGTTTCCGCGGGCGCGCTTCATCGTGAGCGAGGAGGCGTGGCAGCGCGCACTGCAGCCGCATCCGCGCGACCGCGCCTCGTTCATCGCCGAACTGCCACCGCTGCTTGAGGCATCGGGGCGACTGGAGCGGGTCGGCGGCGAACACAGCGCCACGCTCGGTCCACGCGTGTTCCTGCATCGCTCCCATGGCCACACGCCCGGGCTCATGCTCGCCGAGGTGCGCGGTGGGCAGGGCGCGATCGTGTTCTGCGCCGATCTGATCCCGGGCCGGCCCTGGGTGCACCTGCCGATCACGATGGGCTATGACCGCTGCCCGGAACTGCTCATCGACGAAAAGCGCGCGTTCCTCGACCAGATGATCGAGCGCGGCACGCGGATGTTCTTCACCCATGACCCGCATTGCGCGGCCGCGGGCGTGCTGCGCGACGACAAGGGCCGCTACAGCGCGGTTGCGGAGCAGGCCGAACTCGCCGGCGAGGTGCTGTGATGGCCCGCCGCCGCAAGCAAGGTCGCGGGCGGCGCACGCTCATCGTCGCGCTCGCGCTGGCGCTGATCGGGGTGGCCGTGTGGCAGTACCTGCAGCGCCACCCCGGCAGCTGGCCGGCGTGGCCGCTGGCGACGACACCACACGCGGGCGACGCGCCGGCCGTGGCCGCGGATGCACCCGATCCGGCCAACGAAGGGCGTCGCGTGCGGGTGGCGGGGGTACTGCGCGCGAGCGCACCGGCACGCGATCGCGAGCTGGGCATCAGCGTCGACGCTCCGGTGCTGCTGCGCACGGTGCAGATGCGCCAGTGGCTCGAACGCTGCGACGCGCAGCAGTGCCATTACGCGCTGGGATGGGCGGACCAGCCGGTCGATTCGAGCCGTTTCCGCGATCCGGCGGGGCATGCCAACGCGGCCGCCTGGCCGCTGCGCAGCGCGCGCTTCGTCGCCGGTGAACTGCGCCTGGGTGCCTTCGTGGTCGACCCGGCGCTGCTGCCGCGTGATGCGCCGGGCACGCCATGGCCGGTGACGCTGGCGCAGCTGCCGCCCAACCTCGTCGCAAGTTTCCGCAGTGAGGGCGGCGAGCTGCTCACGGGCGACCCGGCGCGGCCCGCGGTGGGTGACCTGCGCGTGCGCTTTGCGGTGGTGGCGGGCGGTCCGCTGGCACTGAGCGGCGTGCAGCGCGGCGGGCGGCTCGTGGCCGGACCCTGAGCCGACCCCGGCAGTGGCCAAGGCTGGACAAGCCGCACACTTGCGGCTGTAGTGCGCGCAATCCCCAGTCCAGTCCAGGAGCGCTCCATGCACATCACCGGCATCTACGTGGCGCTGGCCACGCTGCTCGTCATCGCCTTGTCGCTGGGCGTGTCGCTGCGGCGCAGGCAGGTCAAGGTCGGCCTCGGCTCGGGCGGCGACACCACGCTGCTGCAACGCATCCGCGCCCATGCCAATGCGCTGGAATACCTGCCGCTGTCGCTGTTGCTGCTGCTGTGCCTGGAACTGGGGCAGGCACCAGGGGCGTGGCTGCATGCCTGCGGCAGCACGCTGATCGTGGCGCGCATCCTGCATGCGGTCGGACTGTTCCACAGCGCCGGCACCAGCTTCGGGCGCCTGTTCGGCACCTTGCTGACCTGGGGCGTGATGCTGGCGATGGCGGCCCTGCTGCTGTGGCGCGCGCTCGTGCCGGCGGGCTGAGGCGCACTCAGCGCGCGAACCCGGCGGCGTGGTCGAGCATGTACAGGCCCGCGAAGATCTTGGGATCGACCGAGCGGCCTTCGCGCAGCAGCTGCTGCAGCCACGCCATCACCTCACGCCGTGGCACCTCGTGCACGATGATCTGCTCGGTGTCGTCGCCGCCGCCGGAATCGATGCGGTGCAGGTCGCGTGCGAGCACGAAGGCAAGGATCTCGTTGCTCATGCCGGCCGAGGTCGGGCCGGCCATGAGGAACTCGATGCGCTCGGCGTGGTAGCCGGTTTCCTCGACGAGTTCGCGCCGCGCGGCCTCGATCGCGTCCTCGTCGGCATGGTGGGCGACATCGCCGACGAGGCCGGCCGGCATCTCGATCGTCATGCACTGGATCGCGGGCCGGAACTGCTCGACGAACAGCAGCTTGTCCTCGTCGGTGAGCGCGATGATCATCACGCCGCCGCCCGGATTGGTGCGCTCGGCATATTCCCAGCGGCCACTCTTCATGAGCCGCAGCCAGATGCCGTTGCAAAGAGTCTGGGTTTGGGTCATCGTTGACGGCTTTCCTGAACTTTTCCGGTCGCCTGCAGGTCTGCGAGCGGCCTGTTCCGTCGCGAGGTCCCCATGCATATCCGCAGCATTCTATGCGCATTTGCGCTACTGGTTGGTGGCGTCCTGTCGGCGCAGCCTGCGCCAAAGGCACTCACTCCTGACCAGTTGACGCAGGCCCAGATCGGCGAAATCGACTCGGCCGAGACGCTGTTGCGCCTGGCGGCGACCTACAAGGAAACCCCCGACTACCGGCGCATGAGCTGGGCGTTGGAGCAACTGCTGCGGTTGCGTCCCAACGCGGGCGAAATGCGCCTGGCGCTGGCCACGAGCTACGCGATGATGGGTGAGAAAACCAAGACCTACGACACCCTGCTCAAGCTGCAGCAGGCCGGTTATGGCTTCGACCTCGCCAACAACCCCAACTTCACCAAGGTCGCGGACACGAAGGTGTGGGAGTACATCGTCGAGCAGCTGGCCATCAACCTGCGGCCGTTCGGTGAAGGCAAGGTCATGTTCGAACTGCCCGGCGGCGACCATCTGTTCGATTCGATCGCCTACGACCCCAAGCGCCAGCAGTTCCTCGTGGGCAGCGTGCGCGACGGCTCGATCCTGCGGCTGAGTCGCGATGGTCGTCCAGCTGCCTTCATCCAGCCCGACGCCAGCAACGGCTTGTGGAGCATCTACGCGATGGCGGTCGACGCCGCCGATGACGCGCTGTACGTGGCCAGCACATCGTCGGTGTACTTCAAGGGCTTCAAGCAGGAGGACTACGGCAAGGCCGGAGTTTTCAAGTTCTCGCTGGCCGACGGCAAGCTGCTGGACAAGTACGTGCTCACGCCCGATGGGGCCCCGCAGACGTTGTCGAGCATCGCGGTCGGGGCGCGCGGCGAGGTGTTCGCTGCGGACGGCCTGCGCAACATCATCTATCGGGTCGATGGCGGCCGGCTCAAGCCATTGCTCGCCAACCCGCGCCTGACCAGCCTGCGCGGCCTGGCTGCCAGCGGCAATGGCCGCTTCCTGTACTTCGCCGACTACACCATGGGCGTGTTCGGCATCGATCTCGCAGCCGGACGCGCCTTCGACGTGCGCTATGACCCGGCCAAGCTCGCGCTCGGCGGCATCGATGGCGTGTCCTGGTACGACAACCACCTCATCGTGATCCAGAATGGCATGACACCGCATCGCGTGATGCGCCTGGCGCTGAGCAGGGATGGGCGCACGGTCATCGGCGCGACGCCGCTCGACGCGGGCCACCCGCAGCTCACCTTGCCCACCTACGGCACCGTGACGGGCGATTTTCTCTACTACATCGCCAACAGCCAGAAGAACCAGTACGACGATTTCGGCGTGCCCCGCGATCTGGCCAAGATCAAGCCGGTGGCGATCTTCCGCACCGACCTGCGTTTTGGCTGGGACGCCAGCAAGCACGAGTCGCTGTCGCAGGCCGCCACCGAGATCAGCAAGTCGATGCCCGGCAGCGGACGTTTCTCCAACGTCGAAGGCGGCTCCACCTCGGTGACCGGCAACTGAGGCCGCGCGCGCGGCATGCGCCGCGCGCACGCACCACCAGCATCAGGCCGGCACGAGTGCGCGCACGCGGGCGCGCGTGAGCGGCCCGAACGCGTGGCGGTCGAGCAGGGCGCCGATCGCCGGATCCGGCGTGCCGCGGCCATAGGCCTCGATCGCGGCGGGCACGGGAGCGTCGGTGGCGATCGCGGTGAGCGTGCGCGACAGGCGTGCCGCGGCGGCCTGCTCGCGCAGGCGGCGGGCCACGCCCGCGGCGCCGCGCAGGCGCAGGAAAGCCACCTCGTCGGCACGCGCGAGCAGCGCCTCCAGCGAGCCGAAATGCGCGAGCAGCACGGCCGCGGTGCGCGCGCCGATGCCGGCCACGCCCGGGATGTTGTCCACCGCGTCCCCGGTCAGCGCGAGATAGTCGGCGACCTGGTGCGGCTGCACGCCCAGCCGCTGCCGGATGCCGGCGCTGTCCCAGCGCGCGTTGCGTGGCGGGTCCCATTGTTCGTCGTGGTCGCCGATGAGCTGGCCGAAGTCCTTGTCGGCCGACACGATCACGCCGCGATAGCCATGGCCGCGCGCGACTGCGAGCGCGCTGCCGATGAGGTCGTCGGCCTCGTAGCGCTGGTCGACCAGCACCCTCGCGCCAAGCGCGCGCGCGATCGCCTTGCAGGCCGCGAACTGGCGCACGAGGTCGGCCGGCGCGGGCGGGCGGTTGGCCTTGTAGGCCGGGTACAGCGCATGCCGGAACGAACTGCCCAGCGCCTCGTCGAACGCGACCGCGAGGTGGGTCGGCCGCGCGCGCTCGATCAGCTCGAGCAGGAAGCGGGTGAAGCCATGCACCGCATGCACGGGCGCGCCATCGGCATCGAGCACGTCGGGCCCTTGCGCGAACCACGCCCGGCACACGTACAGGCTCGCATCGACGAGATGGATGACCCCGCTCACACGGGCGTCCAGTCCGACACCACCTCGGCCAGGCCCGGGCGCAGGCGCTCGGGCACCGGCTCGCGCGCGCTGCCCACGTGCACGAAGCCGACCACGCGCTCGTGCGCGGCCAGGCCCAGCAGCGCGGCAACCTCGCGATCGTAGGCGGCCCAGCCGGTCAGCCATTGCGCACCGAAGCCGAGCGCCTGTGCGCCCAACAGCAGGTTGTAGGCCACGCAGCCGGCCGCGAGCAGCTGTTCCTGTTCCGGGACCTTGGCCTGCGCGGCAGCGATGCGCGCGATCACGCACAGGATCAGTGGCGGCGTGCCGAAGCGGCTGCGGTCCTTGTCCAGCGCCGCGGCCGGGGCCTGCGGATCGATGCGTGCGTGGATCGCGGCCACCGCCTCGGCGAAGCGCGCGCGCGCCGCGCCCTGCAGCGTGACGATGCGGAACGGCACCAGCCGGCCATGGTCGGGCACGCGCAGCGCGGCCGTGAGCAGGCGCTCGAGCTGGGCCGGCCCCGGACCCGGCTCGCCGAGCAGGCGCGCAGGGGTCGAGCGGCGCTGGTTGAGGAGGTCGAGCAGGTCCACGCGGCACTTCCACGAACGAGGCCGCGAGCATAGCCCGTCGGCCGGCCGCGCGGCGACCCGCACGCCCTCGCCAGCAGCGCTCGATCTGGGCTAGGATCGTTGCTTCACCCGATCGATCGAGGAAGCGCATGGCGACCACCGTAGCAGCACTGCGCGAGACCGTGCCCGGCGAGCGCCGCGTGGCGCTGACGCCGGAAGTGGCCAAGAAGCTCAAGGCGCGCGGCGCCACGGTGTTGATCGAGCAGGGCGCGGGCGGCAGCGCGTTTTTCCCCGATGCCGGCTATGCCCATGCCGAGACCGCCTCGGCCAGCGCCGTGCTCGGCCGCGCCGACGTGCTGCTGTGCGTGCAGCCGCCCACGCTGGAGCAGATCGGCCAGTTGCGTGAAGGCGCGATCGTGATCGGTCACCTGCAGCCACATCTTGCGCCCGAGCGCAGCAAGGCGCTGCGCGAGCGCAAGCTCACCAGCTTCGCGATGGAGCTGCTGCCGCGCACCACGCGCGCGCAGGCGATGGACGTGCTGTCCTCGCAGGCGGGCGTGGCCGGCTACAAGGCCGTGCTCATCGCGGCCGAGGCCGCACCCAAGTTCTTTCCGATGCTCACCACCGCCGCCGGCACGATCCGCCCGAGCAAGGTGCTCATCGTCGGCGCGGGCGTGGCCGGGTTGCAGGCGATCGCGACCGCCAAGCGCCTGGGCGCGCAGGTGGAAGGCTTCGACGTACGCCCCGAGACCAAGGAGCAGATCGAGTCGCTCGGCGCCAAGTTCCTCGACCTGGGCGTGAGCGCCGCGGGCAGCGGCGGCTACGCACGCGAGCTCACCGCCGAGGAGCGCGAGCAGCAGCAGCGCGCGCTGGCCGAGCAGCTCAAGGGCTTCGACGTGGTGGTCACCACCGCGGCGGTGCCCGGGCGCAAGGCGCCGCGCATCATCAGCGCGGCCATGGTCGCCGGCATGCGCCCGGGCGCGGTGATCGTCGACATCGCCGCCGAAACCGGCGGCAACGTCGAGGGCAGCGAGGCCGGCAAGACCGTGACCAGCGCCAACGGCGTAAGCCTCATCGGCACTGCCAACCTGCCATCGAGCGCGCCCGTGCATGCGAGCGAGATGTACGCGCGCAACCTCTACAACTTCCTCGAACTCATGCTTGCCGACGGCGAACTCAAGCTCGACTGGGACGACGAGCTCATCGCCAAGACCTGTCTCACGCATGCGGGCGAGATCCGCCATGAGCCGACCAGGACGCTGGTCGGCGCGGCCTGATTGTTTCGGTGCGGCGCGTGCCGCGATGACGACACCCAACGCTTCCGGAGTCCAGCAATGATCGACGGCTTCCTCGCGCTGTACATCTTCATGCTCGCTGCCTTCACCGGCAAGGAGATCATCGGCCGCGTGCCCGTGATCCTGCACACGCCGCTGATGTCGGGCTCCAACTTCGTGCACGGCATCGTGCTGGTCGGCGCGATGATCGCGCTGGCCGAGGCCACCACGCCGCTGGGCATCGCGATCGGCTTCATCGGCGTGATCCTCGGCGCGGGCAATGCGGCCGGCGGCTACGTGGTGACCGAACGCATGCTCGAGATGTTCAAGTCGAGCAAGAACGAAAACAAGGGCTGAGCCGATGGATATGCACGTTCTGCTCGTCAACGCGGCAAAGGCCAGCTACCTGCTTGCGGCGCTGCTGTTCATCCTCGGCATCAAGCGCATGTCCTCGCCGGTAACGGCGCGCGCCGGTATCAAGTGGGCCGGCGTGGGCATGGTGATCGCGACCCTGGCCACCTTCGCGATCACCGGCGCGCACAACCTGGGCTGGATCGTCGCCGGCATCGCGATCGGCGTGCTGCCGACCTGGCTGTGGGGCAAGAAGGTCGCGATGACCGACATGCCGCAGATGGTGGCGCTGTTCAACGGCATGGGCGGCGGCTCGGCCGCGGCGATCGGCGCGATCGAACTGCTCAAGTTCTCGGGCGAGACGGGCACCAGCCATCCGCTGTCGACGCTCGCGCTCGCGGTGGTCGGCGCGCTGATCGGCTCGGTGTCGATGACCGGCTCGATCATCGCCTGGGCCAAGCTCGACGGGCGCATGGACAAGCGCTTCACCTTCGGCGGCCAGCAGGTCGTCAACTTCCTCGTGTTCGTGGCCGCGCTCGCGGCCGGACTCGCGCTGCTGCTGTGGAAGCTCGACCCGACCCTGATCGTGGTGTTCTTCGCGCTCGCGCTGCTGTTCGGCGTGCTCATGACGCTGCCGATCGGCGGCGCCGACATGCCGGTGGTGATCTCGCTGTACAACGCCTTCACCGGCCTTGCGGTTGCGTTCGAAGGCTACGCAATGAGGATCGAGGCGCTGATCGTGGCCGGCATGGTGGTCGGTGCCGCGGGCACCTTCCTCACCCAGCTCATGGCCAAGGCCATGAACCGGCCGATCAGCAACGTGCTGTTCTCCAACTTCGGCGGTGGCGGCGAGGGCAGCGCGATCGCGGGGGCGCAGAAGCCGATCGACGCGGCCGATGCGGCCTCGCTGCTGTACATGGCCGAGAAGGTCATCATCGTGCCCGGCTACGGCATGGCGGTGGCGCAGGCGCAGCACAAGATCTGGGAACTGTCGCAGGCGCTGATCAAGGCCGGCAAGGAAGTGCGCTTCGCGATCCACCCGGTGGCCGGCCGCATGCCCGGGCACATGAACGTGCTGCTGGCCGAGGCGGGCGTGCCCTACGACCTCATCGCCGACATGGACGACATCAACCCCGAGTTCAAGACCTGCGACGTGGCGATCGTGATCGGCGCCAACGACGTGGTGAACCCGGCGGCGAAAACCGACAAGGCCTCGCCGATCTACGGCATGCCGATCCTCGACGTGGTCGAGGCCCGCCAGACCATCGTGATCAAGCGCGGCAAGGGCACCGGCTTTGCGGGCATCGAAAACGCGCTGTTCTACGCCGACAACACCCGCATGCTGTATGCCGACGGCAAGGAAGCGGCCAACCAGCTCATCACCGAGCTCAAGATGATCGAGGGCGGCGGCGGCCATTGAGTGTGGGCGGCATGACAGTCCCGAGCCTGGCCCGATGCGTGCGCGTGGCGCACGGCGCGGGATCGACGCCGGCATGAGCCGCGCGCGCACGGGCACGCTGCCCAGGCTCGTCGACACGCCACAGTGGCGCGCGCTGCAGCGCCATGCGCGCGGCCTCGCGCGAGTGCACCTGCGTGAGCTGTTCGCGGCCGATCCGCAGCGCGGCAAGCGCTTCGCAGTGGAGGCGGCCGGCTGGTATTTCGACCATGCCAAGCAGCGGCTCGATGCGCGCGCCGTGCAGTTGCTGCTGGCGCTGGCGCAGGCGCGCGGCGTGCCGCAGCGCATCGCCGCGATGTTCCGCGGCGAGCCGATCAACAGCACCGAGCAGCGCGCGGCGCTGCACGTGGCGCTGCGCCTGCCGCGCGGCAGGCGCCTGCGGGTCGACGGACGCGAACTGGTGGCCGAGGTGCATTCGGTGCTCGAACGCATGGCCGCGTTCTGCGAGCGCGTGCGCTCGGGGCAGTGGCGCGGCCATACCGGCGAGCGCATCCGCCACGTCGTCAATATCGGCATCGGCGGCTCCGACCTCGGGCCGGTGATGGCGTTCGAGGCGCTGCGCCATTACGCCACGCGCGAGCTCGACCTGCGCTTCGTGTCCAACGTCGATGGCACCGACCTGGTCGAAGCCACGCGCGACCTCGACCCGGCGCGCACGTTGTTCATCGTCTGCTCCAAGACCTTCACCACCCAGGAAACCCTTGCCAATGCGCGCGCGGCGCGGCACTGGCTGCTCGCGGCGCTGGGCGACGAGCGCGCGGTCGCGCGCCATTTCGTCGCGGTGTCGACGAACGCGGGCGAGGTGGCCGCCTTCGGCATCGATCCGGCCAACATGTTCGGCTTCTGGGACTGGGTCGGCGGGCGCTACTCCATGGACAGCGCGGTCGGCTTGTCGACCATGCTCGCGATCGGCCCCGGCCACTTCGCCGACCTGCTCGCGGGCTTCCATGCGATGGACGAGCATTTCCGCAAGGCGCCGCCCGCGCGCAACCTGCCGCTGCTGCACGGCCTCATCGGCATCTGGAACGGCAACTTCCTCGGCATCGACAGTCTCGCGGTGCTGCCCTACGAGCAATACCTCAAGCGCCTGCCCGCCTACCTGCAACAACTGCTGATGGAGAGCAACGGCAAGCGCGTGACCCACGCCGGCCGCGCGGTGGGCGTGCACACCTGCCCGATCGTGTGGGGTGAGCCGGGCACCAACGGCCAGCACTCGTTCTACCAGCTCATCCACCAGGGCACGCGCGCGGTGGCCTGTGACTTCATCGGCTTCTGCGCCGAGCTCAATCCGCTGGCCGACCAGCATGACCTGCTCATCGCCAACATGTTCGCGCAGGGCGAGGCGCTCGCCTTCGGCAAGACCGCGGCCGAACTGCGCGGCGAGGGCGTGCCCGCGGCGCTGGTGCCGCATCGCACCTTCCCGGGCAACCGGCCCAGCAGCACGCTGCTCGCGCGCCGGCTCGAACCGCGCACACTCGGCGCGCTGGTGGCGCTGTACGAGCACAGCACCTTCGTGCAGGGCGCGATCTGGGACATCGACTCGTTCGACCAGTGGGGCGTCGAACTGGGCAAGGTGCTCGCACGCCGCATCGGTGACGAACTGGCCGCGGCCAAGGCGCCACGCCTGCACCACGACAGTTCCACCACGGCGCTGATCCGGCGCTACCGCCGCCTGCGTACGGACCGTCCGTGAGTTCGGCCCTGCATCCGCTGGCCGGCAAGCCGGCCACGCTCGCGCCGTTGCTCGATGTCGGCCGGCTGCTGGCCGCCTACCACGAGCTGCGGCCCGATCCGGCGCTCGCGGACCAGCGTGTGAGCTTTGGCACCTCGGGACACCGCGGCAGTTCGCTCGCCGCGAGCTTCAACGAGGCCCACGTGCTAGCGATCACCCAGGCGATCTGCGAGCAGCGCGCGCAGGCGGGCGTCGACGGTCCGCTGTTCATCGGCATCGATACCCACGCGCTGTCGGCGCCGGCGCAGGACAGCGTGCTGGAGGTGCTCGCGGCCAACGGTGTCAGCGTGCTGCATGCGGCGCCGGGCCAGTACACGCCCACGCCCGCGCTGTCGCATGCGATCGTGTGTTGGAACCGCACCCGCACGCGCGGCCTGGCCGATGGCATCGTCATCACGCCCTCGCACAATCCGCCCGCCGACGGCGGCTTCAAGTACAACCCGCCCAGCGGCGGGCCGGCCGACTCCAGCCTCACCGCACGCATCCAGCAGCGCGCCAACGAACTGCTCGCCACGGGCCTGCGCGGCGTGCGGCGCCTGCCCTTGGCGCAGGCGCGTCGCAGCGCCAACCTGCACGTGCATGACTTCCTCGGCGCCTACGTCGCCGACCTGGGCGCACTCATCGATTTCGAGGTGATCCGTGCGGGCGGCTTGCGCCTCGCGGTGGATCCGCTCGGCGGCGCGGGCGTGCAGTACTGGCCGCGCATCGCCGAACACTGGGGCATCGCGCTCGACATCGTGAGCCTGGAAGTCGACCCGCGTTTCGCCTTCATGAGCCTGGACTGGGACGGCTGCGTGCGCATGGACCCGTCCTCGGCGCCGGCGATGCAGCGCCTGCTCGCGCTGCGTGACCGCTACGACGTGGCCTTTGCCTGCGACACCGACCACGACCGCCATGGCATCGTCGCGCGCAGCAGCGGCCTGATGCCGACCAACCACTACCTGGCCACGATGATCGACTACCTGTTCCGCGAGCGCGGCCGGTGGCACAGCGATGCCGCGATCGGCAAGACCGTGGTGTCGAGCGCGATGATCGATCGCGTGGCCGCGCGGCTCGGGCGGCGCGTGCACGAGACGCCGGTCGGCTTCAAATGGTTCGTCGAGGGCCTGGCCGACGGTGCGCTCGGCTTCGCCGGCGAGGAGAGCGCGGGCGCCGCGTTCCTGCGTCGCGACGGCGGCGCCTGGAGCACCGACAAGGATGGCATCGCCCCCGCGCTGCTCGCGGCCGAGATCAGCGCGCGCCGCGGACGCGATCCGGGCGAGTGCTATGCGGCCTTGTGCAGTGAACTCGGCGAGCCGTGGTTCGACCGCACCGACGCGCGCGCCACCCGCGAGCAGAAGGCGCGCCTGGCCGCGCTCACGCCCGCGCAGGTCGATCTGGCCACGCTCGGCGGCGAGCGCATCGAGCAGGTGCTCGACCGCGCGCCCGGCAATGGCGCGCCGATCGGCGGGATCAAGGTATGCGCGGCCAACGGCTGGTTCGCGGCGCGGCCATCGGGCACCGAGGATATCTACAAGGTCTATGCCGAGAGCTTCCGCAGCCGGGATCATCTGCAGCAGCTCATCGCCGAGGCCCGCGCCTGGGTCGACCGCGTGATCGCCTGAGCGCGCGGCCTTGCACGGGCGCGCCCGACGCCCCATCTGGCGCATGTGCCGCCGGCCGCGGCGCAGGTCCGCCCGGAGTGTGCATGGCCCGTCCGATCCGCATCGATTTCGTGTCCGACATCGCCTGTCCCTGGTGCGTGATCGGCCTTGCAGCGCTCGGCGAGGCGATCGCGCGCGTCGGCGCTGCGGCGGCGGTCGAGCTGCACCTGCAGCCGTTCGAGCTCAATCCGGCGATTCCGGCGCAGGGCGAGGATGCCGATGAGCACCTGCTGCGCAAGTACGGCATGCCGCGCGAGCAGCTCGAACGCAACCGCGAGACCATCCGTGAGCGTGGCGCCGCGCTCGGCTTCCGGTTTGGCAAGCGCACGCGCGTCTGCAATACCTTCGATGCGCACCGCCTGCTGCATTGGGCCGGCACGCTCGGCGCGGCCGAGCAGCTTGCACTCGAGTGGGCGCTGCTGCGTGCCTGGCATGGCGAGGACGCCGACGTGTCCGACGCGGCCGTGCTGCGCGACATCGTGCAGCGTGCGGGACTGGACGCCGCGCGGGCGGCGCAGGTGCTCGCGGGCGGCGAATTCGGCGCGGCCGTGCGCGCGCGCGAGCAGTACTACCTCGACCGTGGCATCCATGGCGTGCCCGCGGTCATCTTCGACGAGCGCAGCCTCATTTCCGGCGCCCAGCCGGTCGAGGTGTTCGAGCGCGCGCTGCGCGAGCTCGCGGGCGGCGCATTGCCGCAGTGAGGAGCCGCCAGCTGCGCGTCTGGCCGCCGCGCATGGGCGGTCACGCGGGCTGCGGCTCGGCGCTGCGTCAGCAGCGGCGGAGTGCGGTCAACGGCGGGGCCGTGGCCACATCGCGGCGGTGGCCAGCACGAGTGCGAACACGATGAGCGCGATGCTCCACCCATCCAGGCTCGCGCGCACGAGGTCGAGCGTGAAGCCCGCCTGCATCTTGAACAGCGTGTCGCGCAACGGCAGCCCGAGCATCGCCGCGATGCGCGCGGCAGCCTGCAGGCAGTAGGCGTACAGCGTCGCGAGCGCGACCAGCAACGGCGCGAGCACGATGCCGCTGGCGCGCCCGCCATAGCCGTGCGCACGCAGCACCCATGCGATCACCAGTGCCACCGGCAGCGCGAATGCGGCGAGGTCGCCCGCGGCGCGCAACGACAACAGACCCCACAATGCGCCGCCCGCGAGCGCGCACATGACTGCGGTGGCGATGCCGATGCGGCGGGGTGGGAGCGTGGCGCGGTCGCTGGCGGGGTCTGGCATGGTCGATCAGGCAAGGGCGCCGCCCGATGCCGCGCGCAGGCAATGATAACGGCTCGACGCGCCGTGGTGGCGGCAGACGCGCTCGCGTCAGTCGCGCGGCAGCGCATGCCCACCGAACTCGTGGCGCAACGCGGCCAGCAGGCGGTCGCCGAAGGCGTGCGCGTCGCGCGAGCGCAAGCGCGCGATGAGGGCGGCGGTGATGACCGGCGCCGGCACGTCGAGCGCGATCGCCTCGGCCACGGTCCAGCGACCCTCGCCCGAGTCGGCGACCACGGGCGCGACGCCATCGAGCCGGGGATTGGCGGCCAGCATGCCCACGATCCGCTCGAGCAGCCACGAGCGCACCACGCTGCCATCGCTCCAGGCGCTGGCGACCTGTTGCAGGTCGAAGTCGAACTCCGGCTTGCGCGCGAGGATCGCCAGGCCCTCGGCATAGGCCTGCATGAGGCCGTACTCGATGCCGTTGTGGACCATCTTGGCGAAATGGCCCGCGCCCACCGGACCGACATGGGCCCAGCCACGGTCCGCGGCCGGTGCGAGCGTGGCGAGGATCGGCTGCAGCGCGCGCACGCGCTCGGCGTCGCCACCGAGCGTGAGGCTGTAGCCGTGGTCCAGGCCCCAGATGCCGCCGCTGGTGCCGCAGTCGATGAGCGTGAGGCCATGGCCGGCGCAGTCGGCGGCACGACGCAGCGTGTCCTGGTAGTTGGAATTGCCACCATCGACGAGCGTGTCGCCCGGCGCGAGCAGCGGCAGCAGCGCCGTGAGCGTGGCGTCGGTGGGCGCGCCCGCGGGCACCATGAGCCACAGCGTGCGCGGCGCGGGCAGGGCCGCGACCACGCCGGCGAGGTCGGTCGCGATCGCGACCCCGCGCCCGGCTGCGGCGCTGCGCGCGGCCTCGCTCGGGTCGAAGCCGACCACGCGATGGCCGCCACGCACGAGGCGCTGCGCCATGTTGGCGCCCATGCGCCCCAGTCCGACCATGCCCAGTTCCATGCGACACCTCCGTAGCCGTGTGCGACTGCACCGGCCATGATAGGCGTGTGCGCTGGCGCGGTGTCGCGGCTCTGCCGCAGGCGCGGCGCGCACCTGCCGGACTGCAGCGCGCGCGAGGTTGCGCCACTGCCCTGCGCGCGCGTGCGCGAGCCGCGCTCAGGCGACTTGATGGTCCGGTTCCAGCAGCCACGCCTGTGTGGCCGGGCTGAAGCCGATGTGCGGGTAGTAGTGCGCCGCGGCCGGGGCCGCGCGCAGCAGGATGCGCGCCTGCGGCGCCGCGAGCTGGCAGTGGTGGATGAGCTGGCGGCCGATGCCGCGGCGCTGATGCGTCTGGCGCACCGCGAGGTCGGCGAGCCAGGTCACCCACGCAAAGTCGCTCAGGCAGCGCGCGATGCCCACGAGCAGCGGGCCATCCCACGCGCTGACCACGAGGTTGGCGTGTTCGAGCATGGCCTTGAAGCGTGCCTCGTCGTCGATCGGCCGGCGCTGGCCCAGCGTCGAGGCCTGGTACAGCTCGCGCGCCTGCCCGGGCGTGAGCGGATGGTCGCGACGATAGTCGATCATGGATGATGGCCCTCGCGTGCCAGCAGACGGCGCACGGAGTCGGGGCATGCGCTGCCGGCGGGCAAGTCCGGTTCGGCGACGGGATGGCCCGCCCGCGTGCGCAGCGGCACCACGCCGGCCCAGTGGGGCAGACACAAATCGTCGCCGGAATCGTGGGCGCCGCCGCTGCGCTGCTTCGCGCTCGCGTCGACGATTTCCATGCGCAACACGCTGGTCGCTGCCAGTTCCCGCGCATTGCTGCTGCGCGCCTCGGCGGCGCGTCCCGGCAGCATGGCCTCGATGAAGCGCACCAGCGCCGCGGCCTTCTGCTGTGGATCCTCGATCGCGATCGCGCGCCCGAAGGCCACCACCGAGCGATAGTTGACTGCATGGTTGAAGTGCGAGCGTGCCAGCACCAGGCCATCCAGATGCGCGACGCTGACGCAGGCTTCGATGCCCTTGCCCAACTCGCGCATGAGCCGGCTCGCGATCGACCCGTGCAGCAGCAAGGTGTCACCGTCGCGCGCGTACAGCATCGGAATCACATAGGGCTGGTCGCCCACGCAGAAGCCGACATGGGCGAGTCGCCCGGCATCGAGAATCGCGTGGATCGTGTCACGCTCGTAGTGGGCGCGCGCCTTGCTGCGCTCGACCTGGTGACGCGGGGGCGTGGCGGTCATGCGGGATCCGTGCGGTGAGGGCGGGGTGCAAGCTAACGCGGGATATTGGTACCTTGTAGTGCCATGTCGCGCATCATTTCCGGAGCCAATCGTGTACCTGGAACTTGACGGCCAGGGCCCGCGCTACGCGCAGCTGATCCGTGCGCTCAAGGCGGCGATCCTCGACGGCCGCTACGCCGCGGGCGCACGCTTGCCGCCGAGCCGCACGCTGGCGCGCGAACTGGACCTGTCGCGCAACACCGTGCTGGCCGCCTACGAGCAGTTGCAGGCCGAGGGATTCCTGCTCGGGCGCGTCGGTTCGGGCAGCTTCGTCGCCAATGTCGGTTCGCGTGCGCCGCGCAGGTCCGGCGGCGGTGCGCTGGTCGCGCCGTTGTCGGCGTTCGCGCGGCGCGCGCTCGCCAACACCGATGGCCGCCACCTGGCGGCGCCGGCGCAGCGGGAGCTGCGCTACAACCTGCAGTACGGGGTGCCGTTGACCAACCCGCTGCTCGCGGGCGCCTGGCGGCGCGAGATCGCGCGCGCGGCCGAACGTGCGGCACCGGGCTATCCCGATGCGCAAGGCCTGGCCGCCCTGCGTGAGCAGGTGTGCGACTACCTCGGGCGGCGTCGCGGTGTGCCCGCGGCCGCGGCCGACGTGCTCATCGTCAACGGCACCCAGCAGGCGTTCTCGCTGGCCGCGCGCGTACTGCTCGAAGCGGGTGACCAGGTCGCGCTGGAGGATCCGCACTACCGTGGCGCACGCCAGGTGTTCGTCGCGCGCGGGGCGCACGTGCGGGGCTGTCGCGTCGACGGCGAGGGGCTGGTGCCGCAGGCGCTGCCTGCGGGCGCGCGGCTGGCGGTGGTCACGCCCTCGCACCAGTTCCCGACCGGTGCCTTGCTGCCGCTCGCGCGGCGCGTCGAACTGCTGGCATGGTCCGCGCGCGAGCACACCTGGCTGATCGAGGACGACTACGATGGCGAATTTCGTTATGGCGGGCGACCGCTGGCCGCGCTCAAGTCACTCGATCGCGCCGGCCGGGTGATCTACATCGGCAGCTTCTCCAAGGCACTGTTCCCGGCGCTGCGGCTCGGCTACATGGTGCTGCCGCCCGCGCTGCGCGATGCGTTCGTCGCGGCCAAGTGGCTGGAGGACCGCGGCAGCAACACGCTGGAGCAGGCCGCGCTGGCCCGGTTCATGACCGATGGCGGTTTCGAGCGGCACCTGCGCCGTGCCGCGCTGGCACTGCGCGCACGCCGCGCGGCAATGCTCGATGGGCTTGCGCGCCATGCGCGCGGCGCGCTGGAGGTGGTCGATTCCAACGCCGGCATGCACCTGACCGCGTGGCTCGCGCATGCCAACCATGGCCAGTGCGAGCAACTGGTGGCGCACGCGCGCAGCAAGGGTCTGGGGCTGTACACGATCACGCCCTACTGCCTGCGCCCGCCGGCACGGCCCGCGCTGGTGCTGGGCTATGCGGGCCTGCCGCCGGCCGACATCGAAGCGGCGTTGCGGCTGCTCGGCCGCTGCCTGCGCGAAACCGGCCTGCTCCAATGAACAGCAGTGCATGTGCAAATGTCGCCATGTGCCGCATTTGCGCCGGCGCTGCGGCATAATGGCGGTCTTGCCTGAGCAGGTTCCGCCACGCGATGGGTTTTGGCCAGACTTCCGAACCGGTGCGCTTCGAGCGCGATTGTGCCGCGGTGATGGTGCCACACGGCGAAGCGGTGACGCTGCCCGCGGGCCAGATCGGCTATGTCACGCAGGCACTGGGCGGCAGCTTCACCGTGTACGTCGAAGGCAACCTGTTTCGCATCGCGGGCGAGGATGCCGACGCGATCGGCATGGAGGCGCCCGAGGCGATCACGTTGCCGGAGAATGCCGGTGACGCGGACGTGGAAAAGCTCGTGTGGGACCAGTTGCGCACCTGCTTCGATCCGGAGATTCCGATCAACATCGTCGACCTCGGCCTGGTCTACGAATGCGAACTCAGCCACCTCGACGACGGCAACCGCAAGGTCAAGGTGCGCATGACGCTGACCGCGCCGGGCTGCGGCATGGGCGACATCCTCATCGAGGACGTGCGCAACAAGCTGGAGATGATCCCGACCGTGACCGAGACCGATCTTGGCCTGGTGTTCGATCCGCCATGGAACCAGACCATGATGTCGGACGCGGCGCGGCTCGAGACCGGCATGCTCTGAGCTGGCGCGGCGTCGGCTTCACAACTGCCGATCCTCGATCACGAAGCGACCGTTGCGCACCTCGATCGCCTCGCCGCTGGCGTCCTTGAGCTGGAACGTGAAGCGACCCTCGTAGTGTTTGTCCTGGGCGCGCGTGATCTCGAAGCGGTTGCCGGAGGCGCCCTTGTCGAGCGTCCAGGTGGCCTCGGGATCCTTGCCCATGCCCTTGTGGCCGAGTTCGAAGCGGACATCGCAGGTGCTGCGGGCGAAATCCTTGGCGTCGAGCAGCAGCGCCTGGCCGGGCTGGAAACGGTCGCAACTGATTGCCAGCCGGTCGATGCGCGTCTTGGGAGGCGGCCAGTCCGACGCCCCCTTGGTCGCTGCCGACAGCGCGAAGCTGTCATCGAGCGGGACCAGCACGATGTCGTCGTCACCCGCTTCAAAGGCGATGTCGCCCACCTCGGCGGTCAAGGTCTGCGGCGCGGCGTGGGCAGTGGCGCAGGCTGCGAAGGCGGCAAGGGCAAGGCAGGCGGACAGGTGTCTCATGGCAGCTCCGGAAGGATCCAACGGCACGGCCGCAGAGGGCGGTCGCTGCTTCGACAATACGCGATGGCGCCGGCGATCGGGACATGGCGGACCATCCGCGCGGGGCGGCGCCGCACGCGCACGACGCCCAGCAAGCGCGGCATGTGCCTGCCAGGCGTCCGGCACACGCGCGGACGCACTGGCGTGACCCGGACGCGTGCGTGGGCGACCGCGACCCGACCCTTGCCGGTCGGGCGCGGTGCCCGGCTGGCGCAGGCGCTCAGTCGGCGTGGTCCTGGTAGGCCTCGAGCGGGATGCAGGCGCAGAACACGTTCTTGTCGCCGTAGACGTTGTCCACGCGCGCCACCGGCGGCCAGTACTTGGACTGCCTGAGGCTGGCGAGCGGAAACGCGGCCAGCTCGCGCGCATAGGCATGCGGCCACTGGCTTGCACTGACCTGCGCGGCGGTATGCGGGGCATGCTTGAGCGGATTGTCGTCGCGGTCGAGCGTGCCGTCGATCACCTGCTGGATCTCGGCGCGGATCTGGATCATCGCGTCGCAGAAGCGGTCGAGTTCGTGCAGCGATTCGCTCTCGGTCGGCTCCACCATGAGGGTTCCCGCCACCGGGAAGCTCAGGGTCGGTGCGTGGAAGCCGAAGTCGATGAGGCGCTTGGCCACGTCCTCGGCACTGATGCCCGAGAGCTTTTCCAGCGGGCGCAGGTCGAGGATGCATTCGTGCGCGACCAGGCCGTTGCGGCCGGTGTACAGCGTCGGGAAGTGGTCGGCCAGGCGCCGGGCAACGTAGTTGGCATTGAGCATCGCGACCTGGGTGGCCTTGCGCAGGCCCTCCTTGCCCATCATCGCGATGTACATCCAGCTGATCGGCAGGATCGATGCGCTGCCGAAGGTCGCGGCGGAAACGGCCGCGCCATTGCCGGTGCCGGCGCTGCGCACGCTGCCGCCGGCCATCGCGCCGGGCAGGAACGGCGCCAGGTGCGCCTTGACCGCGCACGGGCCCACGCCCGGGCCGCCGCCGCCATGCGGGATGCAGAAGGTCTTGTGCAGGTTGAGGTGGGACACGTCCGAGCCCCACTTGCCCGGCTTGGCGAGGCCGACCAGCGCGTTCATGTTGGCGCCGTCGGTGTACACCTGTCCGCCGTGGCGGTGCACGATCTCGCAGATCTCGACCACGTCTTCCTCGAACACGCCGTGGGTGGACGGGTAGGTGAGCATGATCGCGGCGAGGTTGGCCGAGTGCTTCTCGGCCTGGGCGCGGATGTCGGCGACGTCCACGTTGCCGTTGGCGTCGCACTGGGTGACCACGACCTTCATGCCGCACATCTGCGCGCTGGCCGGATTGGTGCCGTGCGCGGAGGCGGGGATGAGGCAGATGTTGCGCTGGCCCTCGCCGCGCGAGGCGTGCCAGGCGCGGATCGCGAGCAGGCCCGCGTACTCGCCCTGCGCGCCGGAGTTCGGCTGCAGGCTCACCGCGTCGTAGCCGGTGATTTCGACCAGCATCGCTTCGAGACTGCTGATGAGTTCGCGGTAGCCCTCGGCCTGTTCGGCCGGCGCCAGCGGGTGGATGTTGGCGAACTCGGGCCAGGTCACCGGGATCATCTCGGCGGTGGCGTTGAGCTTCATCGTGCACGAGCCCAGCGGGATCATCGTGCGATCCATGGCCAGGTCCTTGTCGGCGAGCTGGCGCATGTAGCGCAGCAGCTCGTGCTCGCTGTGGTGGGAATTGAACACCGGATGGGTGAGGTAGCTGCTGGTGCGCAGCAGCTCGGGCGGGATCAGCGATGGCGCGGTCGTGGCCAGCGCATCGATCGAGGGCTGCGGCTTGCCTTCGCCGAACACCTGCCACAACAGCTCGATGTCGGCGCGCGTGGTGGTCTCGTCCAGCGAGATGCAGATGTACTCGTCCCAGGCCTTGCGCAGGTTGGCGCCGAGCGCGCGCGCGCGCTCGAGCAGGGCGTCGGTGGCGGCCCCGGTCTTGAGGCTGATGGTGTCGAAGGCGCTCGGATGATGGTCGCTGGCATGGCCGAGCTGGGCCAGGCCCGCCCGCAGGATCGCGGTGTAGCGCGCGACGCGCTCGGCGATGCGCTTGAGGCCGGCGGGACCATGGTAGACCGCGTACATCGACGCCATCACCGCAAGCAGCACCTGCGCGGTGCAGATGTTGGATGTGGCCTTCTCGCGGCGGATGTGCTGCTCGCGCGTCTGCAGGGTGAGGCGGTAGGCGGGATCGCCGCCGGCATCGATCGACACGCCGATGAGGCGGCCCGGCATCGAGCGCTTGTAGGCGTCGCGACAGGCCATGAACGCGGCATGCGGGCCGCCGAAGCCGAACGGCACGCCGAAGCGCTGCGAGTTGCCGATCACGATGTCCGCGCCCATCTCCCCCGGCGGCTTGAGCAGGGTCAGCGCGAGCAGGTCGCTGGCCATCACGAACAGCGCGCCGTGGCCGTGACTGGTCTGGGCGTCGCCGCTCCAGTCGGCCAGCCAGCCGCTGGAGGCCGGGTATTGGGCGAGCACGCCGAAATAGTCGCCCTTGGCCAGCGCGGCGTTCCATTCGGCCTGCGAGTTGGCCAGCTCGATCTGCAGGCCCAGCGGTTCGGCGCGGGTGCGCAGCAGGGTGATGGTCTGCGGGTGGGTGTCGCCCGAGACGAGGAAGGTGTTGGACCTGGACTTGGCGCTGCGCTTGGCCAGCGTCATCGCCTCGGCCGCGGCGGTGGCCTCGTCCAGCAGCGAGGCGTTGGCGATCTCCATGCCGGTGAGGTCGGCCACCATCTGCTGGAAGTTGATGAGCGCTTCCATGCGGCCTTGCGAGATCTCGGCCTGGTAGGGCGTGTAGGCGGTGTACCAGGCCGGGTTCTCGAGGATGTTGCGCAGGATCACGTTGGGCGTGTGGGTGCCGTAGTAGCCTTGGCCGATGAAGCTGCGGAACACGCGGTTCTTGGCCGCGATCGCGCGGATCCGTGCCAATGCCTCGACTTCGCTCATCGCGCCGGGCAGCGCGAGCGCACCGGTCGGCTTGATCGAATCGGGCACGATCGCGGCGGTGAACGCATCGAGCGAGGCGTGGCCCAGGCGTTTGAGCATGGTCGCGATCTCGGCGTCGCTGGGGCCGAGGTGGCGCGCGATGAAGGCGTCGTGGTTCTCGAGTTCGTGCAGGGACGGCTGGGACATGGCGGGATCCGGCAGGTTGGGGAGTGCGGTGTGCCGCCCGGCCGCTTGGCCGGGGCGCACCGATGAACGTGCGGTGGACGCCGCACGCGACGGTCACTGCCCCTCTGTCCTTTTGCCTGAGAGTTTGGAGGCGCTGCCGCCTCATGCCCCTTCGGCGCCGGCTGCCGCGCTCGACTGCGGTCCGGTCTCTCCAGAGTGTGCACACGCGAAGGTTTGCTGGCCTGAGCGATTACGGGCGTTGCGCCTTCGGCAGCGGCTGCTCGCCGCTTCTCCCGTCGCGTGCATCAGACCGCGCAGTATAGCCGAGCCCACGTGGCCGGCACGCGGCGTGGCAGGGCGGCGAATCCGGGCCCGGCGCCGGCCGCCGGCGCTGAACGCGCGGCGGCGCGGACCTGCTTCAGTGGCTGCGCCGGCCCGCGGCGCCATCGACCTCGATGTGGCCGCTGGAGTGGTAGGCGTTGATGAAATTGGCGACCTCCGCCAGCGGGGCGCCGCTGGCCTCGGCGATTTCCTCGACCGTCCCGGCGGCCTTCATCATCGCGGTGGCGATGCGGAAATGCTTGGGGAAATCGCGTTCGACCTGCGGCCAGCGCGCGAGCTTGTAGCGCGCGCCCGCATCGAGCCCGGCTTCGAGCTGGCCGTCGCTGCCGACGAGGTGGGCGAGCCAGGTCAAGCGCGCGTAGGGCAGCGAGGTGAGCCCGCGCGTGGCAGCCGCGAATGCGCTGGTTTCCAGCATTTCGACCGCGGCATCGCCGAGCGAGTGGCTGCACCAGGTGGCCAATGCCTTGAGTCCGGTGTCGCGGGCATGGGCGAGCTGGGTGCTGCCATCGAGGAACGGTGTCTGCTGGCCGTCGCGCTGCAGGCGCCAGCGGCCACCGGCGGCGAGCAGTTCGAGCAGCGTGCGCGGCTTGGCCGCGGCGGCCGGCTCGGGTGCGGCGGCGGGTGCGGCGGTGGCGGGTCGAGCCATGACGGCCGGCTCCGGTG
>QUBV01000103.1 GCA_014338185.1 Lysobacterales bacterium
GGCCTGCGTGGCGGCGGGCGGCGCCGCCGCGGGCGGTGGCGCGGCGGCCTCGCCGCCGCAGGCGGCGAGCAGGCCGCACAGGGCCAGTGGCAGCAGCACGGGCATCAAGGGCTGGGTGTGGTTCATGGTCACTTCCGTGGGCAACAGGGGGCGGCGCAGGGCATGGTGGGCGCCATCCGCAGCCCGCCGCGTCGGCTGCGGAGTGCGGGTGGTGGATCGGGTTCAGGTGGGTGCCGCCAGCTGCTGCAGCACGTACTTGAGCAGCAGCCACGCGTACAGGCGCAGCAGCGCCCACTTCGCCAGCAGGAACACCACCGCGGCGAGCAACAGGCGCCAGGCGTCGCGCCGCCAGTCGATGCGGAAGAACTGCGCAAAGGCGACCAGCACGATCACCACGTCGACCGCACCCATGTACCAGCTGGCCGCGGCCTTGTGCGCGCGCAGGAACTCCGGGCTGCGGATCAGCAGGGTCGGCAGCAGGTTGACGATGCTGGCGCAGATCACGAGGAAATGCGTGTACGCGGCCAGCACGAGGTGCTCGGTGCGGTTGAAGCCGCCATGGCGGAAGAACGCGACGTTGGATGCGAGTGCGATCGCCACGATGCCGAGCGAGAACGACCACTTGCCGTAGTCGCGCACCATGGCCATCGCACGCGAGACGTGCTCGTTGGCCGAGTCGAGGTAGCGCGCCTCGGCCAGCACCAGAAGCAGGATCGCGATCGCCGCGAGCAGCAGCTTGAGCGGATGCACGTGGCGCGAGCGCGCGCCGAGCACGTACTCGCGCGCCACGGTGCCGGGCCCGCGAACGAGGCTCAGCGCGCCCTTGGCCAGCGCCAGTTCGAACCAGCGCCAGCTCTGCCAGACCTCGGCACCGAGGCTGCGCGCGCCCAGCCGCTGCGCACGCTTCTGCCCGCACTGGGCGCACCAGGGACCGTGCAGCGGCACGTCGCAGTTGCGGCACAACGGTGCCGCGAAGTGCTCGGTGTCGGGACTGGCTGGCAGGCGGGTGGACATGCCCCGCAGTACGCACTGCCGCGGGGTTTCCTCCGCCGGCGTGGCAAGCGCACGCGGAACCGGGCCCGATGCCCGCGCACGGGCCGCATTCCGCCCGCTGCTTTCCTTGCCCCGGCGCGCGCGGCAGCCGAGAATATGCCGATGATCGACATCCAGAAATACCCGCGCCTGGCACGCATCGACACGCCGGCGGACCTGCGCACCTTCGCCGAGGGTGAGCTGCCCGCGATCGCCGCGGAGCTGCGCCAGTACCTCATCGAGTCGGTGGCGGCCTCGGGCGGCCACTTCGGCGCCAACCTCGGCGTGGTCGAGCTCACCGTGGTGCTGCACTGGCTCTACCACACGCCCGAGGACCGGCTGGTGTGGGACGTCGGCCACCAGGGCTATCCGCACAAGATCCTCACCGGGCGGCGCGACCGCATCACCACGGTCAAGCAGAAGGATGGCGTGGCGCCATTCCCGCGCCGCGACGAGAGTCCGTACGACTGCTTCGGCGTGGGCCATTCCTCGACCTCGATCTCGGCCGCGCTGGGCATGGCGCTCGCGGCGCAGCGGCGCGGTGAAGCGCGCAAGATCGTGGCGGTGATCGGCGACGGCGCGATGACCGCGGGCATGGCCTTCGAGGCGCTCAACCACGGCGGCGGCATCGAGCCGGACATGCTGGTGATCCTCAACGACAACCAGATGTCGATCAGCGAGAACGTCGGCGCGCTCACCAAGATGCTCGCGCGCCTGCTGGCCAGCCGCACGCTCAACAAGCTGCGCGAGGGCGGCAAGCGCATGATGAAGCGCGACGGCCTGCTGTGGCGCGCGGTCAAGCGCTGGGAAGAGCACGCCAAGGGCATGTTCGTGCCCTCGACGCTGTTCGAGGAGCTTGGCTTCCACTACACCGGCCCGGTCGATGGCCACGACATCCCGCAGCTGCTCACCGCGCTGCGCACGCTCAAGGAGCTGCCGGGCCCGCGCCTGCTGCATGTGATCACGACCAAGGGCAAGGGCTATGCACCGGCCGAGGCGCAGCAGATCGAGTACCACGCGGTCGGCCCGTTCGATCCCGACAAGGGCGTGGTGAAGAAGGCCGCCACCGGCAAGCCGACCTACACCGAGGTGTTCGGCGACTGGCTGTGCGACATGGCCGCGGCCGACGAGCGCCTGTACGGCATCACCCCGGCGATGCGCGAAGGCTCGGGCCTGGTGCGCTTTTCCAGGGAATACCCGCAGCGCTACTTCGACGTCGGCATCGCCGAGCAGCATGCGGTGACGCTCGCGGCCGGCATGGCCTGCGACGGCATCAAGCCGGTGGTGGCGATCTACTCCACGTTCCTGCAGCGCGCCTACGACCAGCTCATCCACGACGTCGCGCTGCAGGACCTCGACGTGCTGTTCGCGATCGACCGCGCCGGCCTGGTCGGCCCGGACGGCGCGACCCATGCGGGCAGCTTCGACCTGTCCTATCTGCGCTGTATCCCCAACCTGCTGGTGATGGCGCCGTCCAACGAGGACGAGTGCCGGCGCATGCTCACCACCGGTTTCCTGCACCCGGGCCCGGCCGCGGTACGCTACCCGCGCAGCACCGGCACCGGCGTGGCCGTCGCGCGCGAGCTGGCGCCGCTGCCAATCGGCAAGGCCGAGCTGCGCCGCCGCGGCAGCACCATCGCCCTGCTCGCGTTCGGCGCGATGGTGGCACCCGCGCTCAAGGCCGGCGAGGCCCTGGGCGCGAGCGTGGTCGACATGCGCTTCGTCAAGCCGCTGGACGAGGCGCTGCTGCGCGAGCTGGCGCGCTCGCACGCGGCGCTGGTGAGCATCGAGGACAACGCGGTCATGGGTGGCGCGGGCAGCGCGGTCGGCGAGTTCCTGCACGCCAGCGGCCTCGCCACGCCGCTGCTGCAGCTGGGCCTGCGCGATGCGTTCCTCGAACACGCCGGTCGCGACGAACTGCTGGCCGAAGAGGGCCTCGACGCGGCCGGGATCGAAGCCTCGATCCGCCGCCGCTTTGCCAACCTGCTGATCGCGCCCGCGCTGTGCAGCGCGGGTTAGGCCGCGACGTCGCGGCGCGCCGCTACGCGCCGGCGCCCGCCGCGTCGCGCGTGCCGTAGCCGCCCACCACGCCCTTGCTCACGACGGCCACCGCATCATGCGGGTGCAGGCTCTCGTGGTGGCTGGCGCGGATCAGGAAGTCGGCCACGCGGACGTCGCCCTCGAGCGCGCTGCGCATGCGCCGCGCGGCATCCTCGCAGAACATGAGGTTCTGGCCGTTGGCCAGGGCAAAGGCCTGTTCGTCCTCGCGCTTGACCGCGGTCTGCACCGGCGTCTGCAACGCGTGCTCGATCGCATCGATCCATTCCTCGACCGCGAGCGGCGCCTCGTCCGCCAGGCGCATGCGCACCTGCGCGGTGCTGCGCTGGCTGTGCGGGGTGGCCACGATGCCGTCGCTGCGACCCAGCCAGGCCAGCACCGCGGCATGCTCCAGCGGCGCGCCCTGCGGGAAGTCGGCCGCGAAGCGCTGCTGGATGAGCTGGCGCGCGAGCGCGGCCGATGCCGGGCAGGTGCTCGAGTACTGCACCTCGAATCCGAGCTCCAGCGCAAAGCGCTCGCGCTCCAGGCGCGCGTCCAGCTGCAGCGGGTAGGCTCGCCAGCCGGTATGCGCGCTCGCGAGCGCCGCGCGCCGCACCAGGTGCTCGAAGCACAGCCGCACGCGCGCACGGCTGGACAGCTCGGCGTGCGAGGCGAGGAAGTCGCGCAGCAGCCGGCGCAGGCTCGCGGGCGACACCGGTTCGGCCGACAGGTGGCGATCCAGCTGCAGGTACAGGCGCGACATGTGGATGCCGCGCGCGTCGCCACGCGCGAGATCGACCCAGGCATCGACCCGAGCGGCCACGCGCTGGGCCGCGCCGTCGCTGCCAAGCACGAGCACCGGCATCTGCACCTGCTGCATGCCCACCGCATCGAGCGCACCGGCGTGATCGGCGCTGGATTCCAGCGCCACGTCGGGCAAGGCATTCGCGGAAGTCGGGACGGGCGGCATCGTGGGCGGGCTTGGGCCGGGCTCGGCACGCGGGAGAAGCATTGTAGATGGTGTGGCGCTGGCCGGCTTCAAGGCCGGTCCGGGCTCACGCGCCGCGCGCGCGCCAGGCCGCGAGCGTCGCGCGCAGCGGCACGCGCTCGAGCAGCGTACCGAGCATGGCCACGGGCTCGTCGCTGCGCCGCGCGCGCGCGATGCGCCAGCGGTCGGCGGCCACGCCCGCCGCAGCGATCGCACCGATGCGCGCGCCGCGCAGCGCGGCCAGGCCGGTGGCCAGTTCAGCCAG